>CAKZPJ010000708.1 GCA_937138955.1 uncultured Flammeovirgaceae bacterium
CTTATTTGAGGTTTTTGACAACTCAGGGTGCGCCGATAGTACGGCTACGTTTAACACTTTTGCCGGAGGTGCTTTTCCGATCGCAACCTTATCAGAGGTTGAGGTCTTAGACGAAACCAGCATTCGCGTAGTCTACAGTTTACCCGACGAAAATGTCAGTTATCAGCTTCAAGTGACTCAGGAAGACGGAAGTACGACTGCTAACTATCCACTAACTCCTGGCTCTACTGAAATAACTATTGAGCAAGGCGATTGGAACACCCGCGAGAATTATTACTGTATGTCAGTAGTGGCAGTAGACCCTTGCGAGCCCGCGAACAGTGTTTCTTCTAACGAACTTTGCACCATTGCTTTGCAAGCTACTGCGGAAGATTTGCAAAATAACCTGAGCTGGCAAACTGAATCAGGTTTGTTTGATCAGTATCTGATCTTTCGGGATGATGAACTTTTGGTTACGTCTGTTCTTACCAGCTACGAAGATGCAGACGTAGTTTGTCAGCAGCCTTATCTTTACCAAGTAGTTGCCAGCGATGGAGTAGGAACGAGCCGATCCGAAGCTATTTCTCTCACGGCTATCAGTACTACCGTACCGGAAGCACTTCCCAATCTTACCGCAGGATTGCAGGACGTATCAATTACGCTGACGTGGCTGGAAAGGGCTGATGTGCAGCAGTACTATATTTATCGGACTCAAGCAGAGGTAGCAACAGTTCGCTATGATTCTATCGCACCCGATGCGCTAACATTACCCTATGAAGACTCTGATGTGGAAATTGACCAAGAGTATTGTTATCAGGTGAGCTATCTTGATGAGTGCGGAAATGAGTCCGTACTGAGTGAAGAGGTATGCCAGCAAGTGCCAGCTCGAGCGCAGGTATATTTCCCCAATGCTTTTACTCCTAATGGCGATGGCCTGAACGATATATTTCTATATAAAGCATCCCTGCTAGAATCAATCACTTTCCAGGTCTTTAATCGCTGGGGAGAACTGATGTTTCAAACCAGTCAGCTCGATGTAGGCTGGGATGGTACGTACAATGGCGGCTTAGCTCCTCAAGGTACCTATATTTATTTATTAGACGTGACGGATCAACTCGGAAACCAGTTTTCTGAGAACGGTAAAGTTGTTTTGTTGAATCCTAATATCCGCTAAATAAGAACATCCTGACCCACTTCTCCGTTTAACCAGTACCCGTCTCAAAATTTTGGTGACGGTATAACTATCAATTATCCACTGTCACCCCGAAATTGATCCGGGGTTCAATTAGTACGCTATGTTTGATATGAACAAAATGATGGAGAAGGTGAAAGAGGTGCAGGAGAAAATGAAAGAAGCTCAGGAAAAGCTAGGAGACGTAACCGCTACCGGGGAATCAGGAGCAGGATTAGTGAAGGCTACCGTGAATGGCAAAAAGCAGGTTATCAACCTGGAGATAGACAATGACCTGATTAAGCCCGAAGACAAAGAGGTGATGCAGGATTTGGTTATTGCTGCGGTTAACAAAGCATTGGAAGAAGTAGATGCCAAAGCCAAAGAAACTATGAAGCAGTCAACCGATGGTTTTATTCCCAATATTCCAGGTTTTGATTTAGGGAATTTCACCTAACGAAAGAATTTCTGAAGGCGAAAATAGTTGGCGAGGGGCTGGAAGCATGGAGCAACAGGGAAGTTGGGAATGTGAAATAAAAAATGAAACTACGGTCTATAAACTATCGACTGTGTACTATTAGCTATGCAGTAATTCAATAATTAAACAATTTACATGGAGCCAGCGGCGGTTGTTATTCTAAACTACAATGGAGTTCACTTCCTAGAGCAGTTTCTTCCCAGTGTAGTGTCGTACAGCCAAGGGCATCGTATTGTGGTTGCCGATAACGCTTCTACCGATTCCTCGGTTGCGTTTCTGAAAGAACATTACCCATCAATAGAAGTATTTGTCTTTACTGAAAATTATGGCTTTGCCGAAGGCTACAATCAAGCACTAGATCGTATCGATAATACCTACAGTATTTTACTAAACTCAGATGCTGAAGTTACGCCCAACTGGATTGAACCTGTACTTAAGCTGATGGAACAAGATGCTTCTATTGCTGCCTGTCAGCCTAAAGTTCGAGCCTACCATCAGAAAAATTATTTTGAATATGCCGGAGCTGCCGGAGGCTATATTGATGCCTTGGCCTATCCATTTTGCCGAGGAAGGATTCTGAATATTACGGAAGAGGATATGGGACAATACGATAGCGTAGTACCGATCTTTTGGGCTACGGGAGCTTGTTTTTTCGTTCGTACCGAAGTATACAAGTCGCTGGGCGGCTTAGACCGTAGCTTTTTCGCTCATATGGAAGAAATTGACCTTTGCTGGCGGATGCACCGAGCTGGGTATCAATTGTACTGTCAACCAGCTAGTTTAGTATACCACGTAGGCGGAGGAACCATGCCCGTTAGTAATCCTCGGAAAACTTATCTAAATTTCCGAAACAGCACCGTGATGCTTTACAAAAATGAACCAGTTATCCAATTGCTATGGAAGTTACCCGCTAAATTGGGCTTAGATTTACTAGCAGCCTTGGTTTTTTTTGGTCAGCGAAAACCACATGATGCTTGGGCTGTACTTCGGGCTATCCGAGGTTTTTTCGAAAATATATCAAAGTGGAAAAGAATATCTGGAAAGCAAGTTATATCTGGCAATAGACACCCTTCGCTACAAATGGCTGGGGCATTAGTGTTTGCCCGATATGTGTTAAAAAAAAAATATTTTCAGAACCTAGCTTTTGCCCAACAGGTTAATAGTACCAAACCGGATTACGGCTTTTCCGAAGGTGATACCGGAAGTTCATCCAAAAAGCAATACCAAGATACAAAAGAATAGGAGAGCCAAAGGTTAAAAAAGAAGCATAAATAAAATACATTCGAATGGTAGCCGTTGGAATATCCATTTTGCTGCCAATCTTATTACAAACCCCGAAAGCTTGTTTTTCCAAAAAATACTGCAATTTTCTCATAATCTTTTAAACTTAGAGCAAACAAATATTGTTCTCAACTGGTTCTTAAAAGCATAATTTAACTATTTTTTCGCCAAAATTGTAATATTGTTAATATCATTCTATTTTCGCGACAAAGACTAACCAAATTTTTATCTTATGAATAAACTTAAATCACTACTACTAACAGCCATACTCTTCAACTTCCTGGTTTTTACCGGATGTAATTCTTTAAAAAAGATGGTGAAGATGGCGGAAGAGCAAAATCTTACTGTTGAGCCGTCGCCCCTAGAACTGCAGGGTAATACGGTGAGCTTCACCATGAGTGCTAAGCTGCCAGTAAAAATGCTGAAAAAAGACAAGATTTATACTTTAAACACTTTCTACCAATACGGCGACGAGCGAGTTGATGTAGGAAGTGTAGAGTTTCGGGCGGCTGACTTCCCCAACGGAGCAGAACAGGAGCCTGAACAAAGTCAAGAATTTTCTTTTGACTATGCCGGCGAGGCAATGGATAACGGGATGTTGATGGTTCAGGGAGTAGCTTCTGACCCTAATTCCGATAAAACTGCTGAAACCCCCGAAATGCAAGTAGCCGAAGGGTTGATTGTAACCCAGAAATTGGTGGAAGCACCGCGCTACGTTTCTTACGGGAATCATGGCTATAATAACCAAGAGGAACTGATTCCTACCAACGTTAACTTTTTCTTCCCTCAAGGGAGTTCGGTACTACGCCGCTCGGAAGTTCGCAGTGACCGTGGAGATCGTTTCAGTAATTTTGTTGCTGAAAAGAACGTGACTCGTTCCGTAACCATTACCGGTACTCACTCACCAGAGGGTTCTGAGCGTGTTAATGCTAATCTTTCGGAAGATCGTGCTGGTCGGATTGAAGAGTATTATCGCGAGCAAATGGATCGTTATGACTACCAAGGATCAGCAGAATCTATTGAGTTTATCCTGAAGCCTGTGGTTGAAGATTGGGGTCAATTCCGTGATTCGCTACAAAACTACGATGGAATCTCTTCCAGTGAGAAAAGTGAGTATAACAGTATTATCAACGGAGCTGGATCATTTGAAGAGAAAGAAGATCAGTTACACCAATTACCTACTTATCGTAAAGTGTTTGCTGATATATATCCTAAGTTACGTACTGCTCAGACCAATATACTGACGGTGATGGATAAGAAAACCGATTCGCAGATTGCTACTTTCGCTAAGCAAATTTCTAGTGGGTCTTACAGCACGGATTCTTTGTCGGAAGAAGAATTGATGTACGCAGCGACATTAACTCCTAGCTTAGACGAAAAACAAGGCATATACGAAAAAGCAGTAGAAAGCAATGATAGCTGGGCAGCTCGCAACAACCTGGGAGCGGTTTATATTGCTACCGCAATGGACGCAAGCGAATCAGAGATGAGCGATATGCTGGATGAAGCAGTTACTAACTTAGAACAATCCGTACGGATGAAGGATAATGCAGAAGCTCATGCCAACTTAGCGTTAGTATACGCTGCACGTGGCGATAATGAACGGGCGAAGCAAGAAATTGATAAAGCCAACGGCATGGAACCTTCTGAGCAGGATGCTCGTGCTGGTATGAACGGAGTGCGTGGTGCGATTCAGATTATGAATGGCGAGTATCAAGAAGCAGTTTCTACCCTATCTAATGCTGGCGAGGCTGCTGAAAACTCTTTCAATCTTGGACTTGCTCAAGTACTAACTGATAACTACGAAAATGCAATCACTAGCTTTGAAGAGGCTCTGAATATGGAAAGCGGTATGGCTAAGGCTCAATATGGTATTGCCATCGCTAATGCTTACCTGCAAAATGAGAGTGGCATGACTGAAGCTTTAAGCGCTGCTGTGCAGGGTGATCCTAGTCTACGTGAACATGCTCTTAATGACCTGGTATTTACCAACTACAAAGAGTCTGAAGCATTCCGAAATGCACTTCAGTAATTGTTGATACATTAAAATCTGAGCCTTCCTCCTTGAGGAGGGCTTTTTTTTACTCAAAAAAGTAATTTCCTGATAATGAGAGAAATCCAGTTTCGTGAAGCGCTGAATGAAGCTATGAGCGAAGAAATGCGTCGCGATGAAAACGTTTTTTTAATAGGTGAGGAAGTAGCCGAATACAATGGTGCTTATAAAGTAAGTCAAGGCATGCTTGATGAATTTGGCGAGAAACGAGTGATTGACACTCCTATTTCCGAGTTAGCATTCACTGGTATCGGTATTGGTGCCGCAATGAACGGCTTGCGACCCATTGTTGAATTTATGACCTATAATTTTTCGCTGGTGGCCATTGATCAGATCATTAATGGTGCTGCGAAAATTCTTTCTATGTCCGGTGGACAGTACCACGCTCCTATTGTTTTTCGTGGACCAACGGGCAATGCTGGGCAATTAGGCCAGCAGCACTCCCAGAATTTTGATAGCTGGTACGCCAATACCCCTGGGCTCAAAGTAGTGGTACCCAGCAATCCTAAAGATGCGAAAGGTCTGCTAAAATCATCGGTACGTGATGAAGATCCGGTTATTTTTATGGAGTCTGAGCTGATGTATAGCGATAAAGGGGAGGTGCCAGAAGATGATGATCTACTGATTCCTATTGGCAAAGCTGATGTAGTAAGAGAAGGAGCGGATGTAACGATTGTCTCTTTTGGGAAGGTGATGAAAGTAGCGCTAGAAGCGGCAGAAGAATTACAAAAGGACGATATTTCGGCAGAAGTGATTGACCTTCGTACTATTCGCCCCATAGATTACGAAGCAGTAGTAGACTCAGTGAAGAAAACTAATCGGCTAGTAATTGTAGAAGAAGCCTGGCCACTGGGTAATATTTCTACGGAAATAACTTACCACATCCAACGTCATGCTTTTGACTATCTAGATGCGCCCATCCGCCGCATCAATAACTGGGATACTTCATTACACTACGCTCCTACGCTGATTGAAGTAATTTTGCCTAACGTGAAAAAGACGCTACAAGCGTGTAAAGATGTGTTGTATATCTGACCTTGGATGCAGTATGGAAAAATATATTTAGCGAAAGGGAGCAACCATTATGAGAATGGTCTAGTAATTAATAATGTTTTGTATCAGATAGTATTAAAGCCTAAACATGCAGAGCATTTTATGGATACCTTCCTGAGTAATACTGATCATGATGTAAGACCCAGAGATGTACTGAGGCTTTTGAAAAGATCAATAATATGGTCAACTAGAACCTTCAAAAGGGCTATATATCGCGTTGGGTAAACATAATAATTCAGTGTACACTATGTATTTAGTGTAGAATCAAATCATGTATACTTGATAACTTCTTTCCGTTGTAATCGCTGGGATTTATTAAAAGAGTATGAAAAATACAAAGACAAACACAACTTACGTTGATCCAATATTGTACAAAGAAGGTTTTTTTGAGGATGAACACGAATACGAAAGTACCGTAGAAAAAACTATAAAGTTACTGAAAAATGACTCGGAAGGTCCAGTAACCTCTGATAGTGACCCAAATTATATCGGAAAAAACTTCGTCAGTGATGTTGACACGTTAGTTCAGCAAAAGAAGATAACCCCGGAGTTAGCCACCCTTTTGAAGAAGATGACAGATTGGATGACTACCTTTCCTCCCACTAGAAAATAAACTCTGATCACCCGAACGGGTTAATATTTGCCATTCCTCGCTTGCCGGTCATCTTATTCATTTTCTTCATCATTTTTCGCATCTCAGAGAACTGCTTCAGCAGACTATTTACTTCTTGAACGTCTGTACCACTACCTTTGGCAATACGGCGTTTTCGGCTTCCATTAATAACATCGGGCATTTCGCGCTCTTGGGGAGTCATAGAGCGAATAATCGCTTCAATGGGCTTGAATGAATCATCATCTACATCTAAATCCTTAACGGCTTTCCCCATACCCGGTAACATGCCAAGTAGATCTTTGATGTTTCCCATTTTCTTAATCTGCTGTAATTGCGAAAGAAAATCATTAAAATCGAACTGATTTTTCCGCATCTTACGGCTCAAACGTTCGGCTTCTTCCTCATCAAAAACTTCCTGAGCTTTTTCTACTAATGTGGTTACATCGCCCATGTCCAGAATCCGGCGAGCCATCCGATCAGGATAGAAAACATCTAGTGCTTCCATCTTTTCGCCATTACTCACAAATTTGATAGGCTTTTCTACGACAGTTTTAATAGAAAGGGCCGCTCCACCGCGAGTATCACCATCAAGTTTAGTAAGTACTACTCCATCAAAATTAAGGCGTTCGTTAAAAGCTTTAGCGGTATTAACCGCATCTTGCCCAGTCATGGCATCTACCACAAACAGGGTTTCACTGGGATCAAGGGCTTCCTTCAGTGCGGCAATCTCGTTCATCATGGCCTCGTCAATAGCCAAGCGACCAGCCGTATCGACGATGACGACTTTTTTACCGTTCTGTTTAGCGTGGTTAATAGCGTGGCTAGCAATCTCAACGGGGTTCTCATTATCTGGCTCAGCATAAACATCTACACCAACCTGCTCACCAAGCACTTTTAACTGATCAATAGCAGCCGGTCGATAAATATCGCAAGCAGTAAGTAGTACGCTTTTGCCCTGTTTCTTGAGATAGTTGGCAAACTTACCGGAGAATGTTGTTTTACCCGAACCTTGTAAACCAGAAATAAGAATAATAGCTGGGTCGCCCGCAATGTTAACACCCACTCGGCTTCCGCCCATGAGTTCGGCCAACTCTTCTTCAACAATCTTAGTAAGTAGTTGACCAGGTGAAACGGCAATTAAAACATCACGACCCAGCGCTTCCTCTTTAATTTTATCAGTAACCTGCTTAGCAACCTTATAATTTACATCAGCATCAATCAAAGCCCGGCGAATTTCTTTTACCGTAGTAGCTACGTTAATCTCACTGATTTGACCCTGACCTTTTAACGTTTTAAAGGCTTGGTCGAGTCGAGTACTTAAATTATCGAACATAGTGGATAGCTTAATTTATAACATACCGACAGAAACATGCCAGCAGAAACCAAAGTTAGTACTTATACACAGAAATAATAAAGTTTGAAGGTAGATTGTTCTTACTAAAAAGTATCCATTTGGTATAATAATTGTATTTTTCAATGATGATCCCCGCTCAGTATTAAGTTTAACCGATCTCTACCATACCAGAGCTTTTTTCATCCTTGATTAAAGCCCATGTAAGGAAATGGTCACAATGAGAAAATGTTTATAAAATTAGTGCTACAGAAGTAGCTAAATTCAACAGAAAATATTGACCGTAAGGTAATGATTATCAATTTTTTACCTCAAAATAGTTAATTGAGTAATTCTTCTGAATACTTTTTTGCATAAAAGCTAAGCTGAACAGTAAAAGCTAGCGATTACTTAAAGAAACTGATACGATTTGCTGCAAAAACTTACATAATCCTTTCATCATCCAGCGAATGCCAAAGTTCCCTAAGCTATGACCTATTTAATTCTTTTAGTATATTTAATATTAGAAAAATATAATTTTCAATATTATTATTATGCGTATGGAGTTGATGGACTTATTTACTGGGAAAAAGAAGAAGTTGGCTAAAGGCCACATGAAGAACCTACTGGAGGTAGCGTATTCTGATGGTGAGTTCAATAATCTGGAAGTTGATTACCTGCTTTCTTTAGCCGGACGATTCAATATTTCAGAAGCCGAGCTTAAGCTAATAAAAGAAAACCCTGGAATGGTTGAATATCAGGCGCCTACCCGTGATCAGCAGCGATTTGAACATCTATATCAGTTAGTGAATATGATGATGATGGATGGGATTATTCACGATAAAGAAGTAGAAATCTGTAAGAAGTACGCTCTGAAGCTTAATTTACGTCCTGAGTTTGTAGATGACATGGTGGAAGCAATTCCCGAATCGCGAGCCAATGAGGTTCCTACTGACTTAGTTATTGCCCGCTTATTGAGAATAGCGCAAGAAAAGGTGTGAAACTTACTTAAATCAAATTTAGTTTTTAGAAATTGGCTGGGTGTTCATGAAACATTCAGCCAATTTTTTTATTATCTATGCAAGTAATTCTCCTAAAGTAGGGTTTAGAATTTCCCTCGAAATGATTCATCATATCATTACAAATAACCATCTAAAGGATTATTCATCGGTTTCTCAGTTGCAAAATGCGACAGTGAAGATTAAGTTACTAAAGCAATTCTGCCATTTGTCTAAAAAAGCTGAGTATCCTTTTACTACCTAACATTAATTATTTTGACATTTAAAGAATTTACACTTCACGAAGATTTGCTGTCGGGGCTTGACTCAATGGGGTTTGAAGAACCTACCCCCATTCAAGCGCAAACTATTCCCACAATCCTTTCCGGAAACGATATTATTGGCTGCGCTCAAACCGGTACGGGTAAAACGGCTGCTTATCTACTTCCTACCATTCACCATATTTTGCAGCACAAAGGAGAAGGTATTCAGGCGCTGGTAATTGCTCCTACCCGAGAACTAGCTGGTCAAATTGATCAGCAGTTAGAAGGATTCTCCTATTTTACTCCTATTAGCTCAACCACGGTTTACGGCGGACAAGATGCTTCTTCTTTTGATAAGCAGAAAACAGCCTTAAAAGGAGGAACTGAAATTGTAATTGCTACTCCGGGTAAACTGCTGACACACCTAAATCTGGGATATGTTAACTTAGATCGGCTGAAGTTTTTCATCTTGGATGAGGCTGATCGGATGCTGGATATGGGCTTTTACGAAGACATTATGAGGATTGCCCATTACGTACCTAAGCAAAGGCAGACGCTGATGTTTTCGGCTACTATGCCTCCCAAAATTCGGCAGTTAGCTAAAAATTTACTGAAAGACCCCGAAGAAGTAAATATCGCTCTTTCCAAACCTGCTGAACGGATTATTCAAGCGGCATTCAGTGTTCATGCTCGTCAAAAATTAGGGATACTGGAGCATTTATTGAAAGCTAAGAAGGTAAACAGTCTGATTGTTTTCTGTGCTCGGAAAACTACCGTAAAGGAAGTAAGCAAAGTAATAGAAAAGCTAGATTACGAGGTGGCAGCTATTTCATCTGACTTGGAGCAATCTGAGCGTGAAAATATCTTGCGGAAGTTTAAGAACAAGCAACTCAATATTCTAGTAGCAACCGACATTTTGTCAAGAGGTATTGATGTAGAAGGGATTGAGTTAGTAATTAACTACGATGTACCCCACGATGCTGAGGATTATGTTCACCGTATTGGCCGAACGGCTCGAGCCGAAGCCCGGGGTGCTGCTTTTACCTTTATTACTCCCGATGAGCAAGATTCGTTTTCTCGCATCGAGAAGCTGATTGAATCTACCATACCGAAGGCTAAGATACCGGATCATTTAGGGGAGGCACCAGCCTACGAACCCAACAAGCGAAGAGGCGGTGGAGGCAATAATTATCGAAAACGAAACGGTGGTAAACGACGGAATAAATAATGAGTAGTGAATAATGATTGATGAGCAAATCAATCATCAATCATTACTAAGGTTGTATCAACTTTCACGGAAGCGTGTAATGTTTTGTGTACTGGGCATTTATCAGCGATTTCCCTCAAACGGTTCCGCTGCTGCTCTGTCAAATTACCTTTAACTTCTACAATGCGCTCCATGTGATCAATTTTTTTGGCGGGATCTTCACAGTCCTGACAATCTTCGTCGTAAATTTTCTGATGCTTTATATGGACAATCACTTCTTCTAAAGGCCATTTCTTATGATTAGCGTACATTCGCAGCGTCATTCCGGTGCAAGCCCCCAAACTAGCCGCCAGTAAATCGTAGGGTGATGGTCCTAAATCCAACCCTCCCACTGATTCCGGCTCATCAGCCGTTAATGCGTGCTGTCCCGCCATAATCTCAGTAGTAAAGCTGTGTTCGGTGCGCGTTACTACTTGTAAATCAGTAGAAAGGGGCGTTGGAGTCTGGGGAATGATGTATCGTTCTACCCAGGTAGCAATAGCTCGCCCCACGTACAGCGAGTCTTCTTTTCGGCTGAGTAGATGATCGGCATTATCTAAGGAAACGAATGATTTTGGATGGCGAGCCTGTTGATAAATTTCAGCAGCATTGTCAATGCTTACCGTTTGATCCGCTGGAGAGTGCAGAATCAGCAACGGTTTACGAATTTTCTCAATTTGGTGATCATGGCGAGCCTGCTTGATATCATCCAGGAACTGCTTTTTTACGGTAAATTTCCTTCCGGCCAAAGAAACCGTAGCCTGGCCTTCATTCTCGATCTTTTCTACATCATTTTCAATTAAGTGTTGCACGTGTTCAGGGTCAGCCGGGGCGCCAATGGTAGCCACTGCCTCAACGGATGCAATGCGGGTGCTGGCAATGAGCACGGCAGCTCCCCCTAACGAATGACCAACCAGTAATTTGGGAGCCTGATAGTTTTCGGCTAAAAACTCAGCAGCAGCTTCTAGATCTTGAATGTTAGTAGAAAAGTTCGTGTCAGAAAAGTCACCTTCACTCTCACCTAAGCCGGTGAAATCAAAGCGTAGCACCGCCATACCGGTTTGCGTAAGCGCCCGACTGATGTGGGTGACTGCGTTTAAGTTCTTGCTACAGGTAAAGCAGTGGGCAAAGATAGCAAACGCGTGCGGATCATTATCGGCGGGCATCTCCAGTCGCGCAGCTAACTGATGACCAGCTTGATTAGTAAATGTGATTGTTTGAGGCATAGGCAAACGATAGATTATTTCTAGAGAATACAGGAGTTGGCAACGAAAAGATTGTCAGTTAGCAGACGAATTACAGGTATTTCAGTTGAAAGAACCATTCCAGTAAGCGAAAGCAACTGCTACTCTTCCTGATTTAGGGCAATTCTGAACCAGCTGCTCTTTGTTTTTGAGTCTCTCCAGAGCGAACCTGAATTCAAAAATAATCGATTTTGGGTATATTACGCTAGCTTGACAGTATTTCAAGGTTTATTCATAAATTTAACTGCTTTTGAGGCTTTTCTTCCACCAACTTACTTTACATTTCGGGTATTAGTAACAAAATTACTCAATTACTGCATTGATACCTTTATTGGTATTTTTAAAGTTTTATTGCTAATAGAATAGCTAAATATAATTTTATAATCTTATAAAGATAATAAAAAAGTAATTTTTTTATATAAACGGATATATTCTAATTGACCTTAAGGTATAATAATTTAATTAATAAAGTGTTTACCACACTATTCCTTCCCTATGTAATGTAAGTAGCCAAAATGTCAATATTGTCTACTAATTATCATCTAATATTGTATCAAATAATAATCAGCGGGCTTATTTAGCCAGATTTCACCCGTAGACTACCGAAAGAATATTGAGAACTGCATTAATAATACTTCTGAGCCACTGCCTAATCTTCTCCTGTGTCTCTAAAAAGGAGCTCACGTACTTTCCAAGTATTAGCCAGCCGAAAGAGTATAATGTGGCGGATAGCGTACCTATTTTGCGTTCGGGTGACGTACTTAATATATCAATCAGCACCTTACCTACTAGTCAGATCAATACGTACTCTAATACCGAGATTGGTGGAGGAACCATGCCCATACTCAACGGATACACTATTTCGGATGCCGGTACTATTCAGCTTCCGGTTATCGGAAAGGTGACGGCAGTCGGAAAAACGGTAAATCAGGTGCGAGAAGAAATTATAGCGTTGGTAGAAGAATACTTCCAGAATGCTTCGGTGAAGGTACACCTTTTATCATTTACAGTTAGCGTACTGGGCGAAGTAGCCCAACCAGGACAGTACACTATCTATAATCGCCAGGCTTCTTTACTAGATGGTTTGGCTTTGGGAGGAGATATGCTTCCGTCGGCGGATCGTAAAGCGGTATTCCTCATTCGAACCCAGAAAGGGGTAGCCACGCGCTACCCCATTGATATGCAGCAGGATGATCTATTTACCGCTCCCTACTTTTATTTACAACCTAATGACGTAATATACGTGGAACCGGCCCGTTACCGAAGTATCAGCCCAATTCAACCCTGGACCATCGCTATTTCATCATTATCGGTATTAGCATTGATCCTAAACCTGTTTATTAACTGAACCACATGGAAAAGCAGCTATTAACCGAAGAAGAGTTTGACATTCAAGGGGTGATTGCCAAAGTGAAGCAGTACCGATGGTTATTTCTGCTTAGTGTAGTTATTTGCCTGGTACTAGC
>CAKZPJ010000709.1 GCA_937138955.1 uncultured Flammeovirgaceae bacterium
CTACATCTTTTAATGCCTGCCAAGCTGCTTTGAGTTGGCCTTTGCCACCATCAATCACAATAAGATTGGGGAACTCAAGATCTTCTTCTAGCAGACGTTTATACCGGCGAAACACAATCTCATACATAGAAGCAAAGTCATCTGAGCCAACCACTGTTTTAATGTTGAACTTACGATAGTCTTTCTTCGAGGGTTTTCCATTTTTGAAGCATACCATTGAAGCTACCGGATTAGAGCCTTGCAAATTAGAGTTATCAAAACACTCAATGTGCATAGGGGGCTGCTTCAAGCGTAAATCTTCCTGTAGTTTAAGCACTACGCGGCTAACCCGCTGTTGGTATTCTTGCACCCGGTTGACCCGCTCGCGCTTATAATAGAGCGCATTTTTGATGGACAGATCAACGAGTTTACGTTTGTCGCCAATTTTAGGTATGGTTATCGTAACGCCCTCTAAATCGATTGGAACTTCAATATTAGCTAGAATTTCTTTGGTTGCACTCAAATAACGTTCTCGAAGTTCTACGATCATCAGGGCCAAAATATCTTCGTTACTTTCGTCCAGCTTTTTCTTGACCTCAATGGTTTTAGTTAGAATAATGGTACCCTTGTTGGCTTTAAGATAGTTGATGTACGCAATCTGATCGTCCGAAACAATGGTAAACACATCAGTATCACCCAAGTGTGTGTTGACTACAATAGATTTGGCCTGGTATTTTGTTAGCAGCGAGAGCTTCTCCTTGAACCTTTGCGCTTCCTCAAACTCAAGGTTTTCAGCGGCTTGCTGCATTTTCTCTTTGAAGTAGGTACGAGCTATGCTCATATTTCCCTTCAAAATATTGGTGGCCTGCTGAATATCCTGGTTGTAGTTTTCTTCTGTTTGTAACCCTTCGCAGGGCCCAAGGCAGTTACCAATATGATATTCTAAGCATACTTTATACTTTTTAGATTTGATATTTTCTTCTGATAAGTCGTAACGGCAGGTGCGGAGTGTGTATAGGTTGCGAAGTAAATCCAATATATTATTCATTGCTTTTACACTTGCAAAAGGGCCAAAATACGTGCCTGCGTCGGGAATACGCTGACGGGTAGGAATTACGCGAGGAAACCGCTCATTGGTCAGTAAAATAAACGGATAGCTTTTATCATCTTTTAGTAAGATATTATATTTCGGCTGATTCTTCTTGATCAGACTATTTTCCAACAGTAACGCATCAAATTCTGAATTGACAATAGTGAACTCAATCGTTCGGATTTCCCGTACCATCTTCACCGTTTTTCGGTTAGTATTTTTAGATTTGGTGAAGTAACTACTAACGCGTTTTTTTAGGCTTTTAGCCTTCCCAACGTAAATGAGTGTTCGGTCGGCATTGTAATATTTGTAAACCCCTGGTTGGTCGGGTAGTAAGTTGACTTGATCGCGTGTGTAAACCGGTATTTCCATAATCAGCCTGAAAAGATAAGGACAGTGCAATTGTATTGCAATGTCGCTTACAAAACGAAACAGTACATTTCTCTTCTACTCTACGTTTCTAAAATCGATAAATGAGTCCTAAGCCAGTGGGAGTAAGCTGCACTGAAGATAGCAACGTGAATAACTCACTACTTGGTTGTTGCACGATCGTATATAACACTGCGTCAAAAAGAAGTAGAAAACCACCTTGCAATAGTAGCGACTGACCGTAGCCTTTCCAGCGCTCCGCTTGGGCTGATTCGCGCCTACTACGTTCCAGTAAGTAAAACCCTCCTACTATGTAGGCAACATCCAGTCCAGCATTTAATAATAAAAGTTTCTCTATGCTATGTTGTTCTTGAATACTTTCAGCCAGTATAAAAGCAGAGGGATCAGCCGTAGCCGCATTGTAGTATCCAAACCCAGCCAATCCAACATTAACAACATTCCAAAATACATTCATCTGGTGAAAATAGTAGCGACTATCGGATGAATTACTCATCAATGCTCCGCTCACTCCCATATTACTGATGGCCCAGCCGCCCAGCGTAAGCATGCCAATTCGAGTAATTTGTAACCTCTGTTCGTTATAATTGACAAGAGCATCAGTTTGTGCTTGTACTCGGTCAAAAATGGCAACAAGCAAGAATAGTAAAACGTATTTTTTCATAAAAATCTAGCAAAATAATACGAAAATAGCTCATATAGAACTCATTCTATTCTTGATTGTTAGTTAGAAAATTTGATAGCTTTGTGTATGGATATTGCAGAAAATGTACAGCAATTGCAGCAAGAACTAGCTTCTAGCAAGTGTAAACTAGTTGCGGTGAGTAAAACCAAACCGGTAAGCACGCTGATGGATGCGTACGAAGCTGGAGTACGAGATTTTGGGGAGAATAAGGTGCAGGAAATGGTAGAAAAGTATGAACAGATGCCTAAAGACATTAAATGGCATATGATCGGACACCTACAGCGTAATAAGGTAAAATACATTGCTCCATTTGTCCATCTAATTCATTCAGTAGATAGTATTAGGTTGTTAGAAGAAATTAATAAGCAGGGGGCCAAACACAATCGGGTAATATCGTGCCTGCTACAGGCGCATATTTCAGAAGAAGAAAGCAAGTATGGTTTTACCGACGAGAATATCTTTCGCCTCATCCGAGACGAAACTATTCAGCACTTGAAGTACGTGCAAGTGATTGGCCTAATGGGTATGGCAAGTTTTACCTCCGATGAAGCTAAAGTGCACAAGGAATTTGAGCATTTGAAGTTGCTGTTTGATGCATTAAAATACAACGATGATTTACCCGACCAAATTCGGATGGAAGAGGTCTCAATGGGTATGAGTAGCGATTACCGTGCTGCTATTGAAGAGGGGAGTACCATGGTGCGGATTGGTACTACTATTTTCGGGAAGCGCAATTATCAGAAGTAAGAGCATACTTAAATTTTACCCTTTGGACTGCAAATCCGTCTTTCGCCCCTTTATTTCGCCAATTTTATTAGTCATAGCTAGGCTATGTCTTCAAAAATTGGCTCATCCAGTGACTAAATCCTGGATTTTCGTCTACAAAAACAAAACCTAAATATGCTCTAATGCAGAAATTTATACTACTAACGGCGGCTGGTCTAGGCGCATTATCGGTAATGATCGGAGCCTTTGGCGCGCACGCATTGCAAGCTACATTAGAAGCTGGGGGCCGAACGGCTACGTTTGAAACTGCTGTGAAATATCAGTTCTATCACACACTAGCTTTGCTACTAATTGGGTTACTAATGTTTCGGGTGCAGGATAAGCTACTGGATTACGCCGCTTTGTCTATGATGGGAGGTATTCTCGTCTTTTCCGGCTCGCTGTACATTCTTTGTCTAAGCGGAATACGTTGGCTGGGCGCAGTTACTCCCATCGGTGGACTGCTTTTTATCGCGGGTTGGATACTATTACTGGTGGCTGTGGCAAAAAGTAATCTGTAATTTACCCTTCGTACGCTTTTCGGCCTACAATACTTCTTCCTAGCGTAATCTCATCGGTATATTCTAGTTCGCTACCAATCGGAACCCCCCGAGCAATAGAAGTCATCTTTATATCAAGCGGCTTCAGCTTTTTGGTAATAAAAAAAGCGGTAGTATCGCCCTCCATAGTAGCACTCAAGGCAAGTAACACTTCTTTTACTTCCGAATCGTCAGCATTCATTCTTTGAAGTAAACTGTCAATAGCTAAATCGCTCGGAGAAACTCCGTCTAAGGGCGAGATTACTCCACCTAGCACATGGTACAAACCTCGGTACTGTGAAGTATTTTCAATAGCAATTAAATCGGTAGCAGTTTCTACTACGCAAATGATGCTACGGTCGCGCTGACGGTTTTGGCAGATAGCGCAAGTGGGGGCATCAGCAATATTATGGCAAATCTGGCAGTACTGAGTTTTGGTTCTTAAGTTGACTAGCGAGTCGGCTAAGGATTGGGTGCGGTCTTCATCCTGCTTAAGTAAGTGTAAAGCCAACCGTAATGCTGATTTTTTGCCAATACCCGGTAGTTTGGATATTTCGTTAACTGCATCTTCAATTAGCTTGGAGGGATATTCCATAAAAAAGGTCAGGTGAATAATTAAGGTTAAAGTAGCCCATATCCTAACACAAAGGTGCAGCGAAAGTAGTTACTGTATTTCCGCACCAATGCCAGCATCGTGGATAGCATCGAGCAATGGCTTCAGCTCCTCCAATGTCCCCTTCTTTACAGCACATTTGCCTTTATAGTGAATAATTAGGGTACACTGCTCGGCTTGTTCATTAGTGTGCTTGCATACCCGGATGAGTGTATTAATCACATGGTCAAAGGTATTATAATCATCATTGATGACTACTAAATCCCGTAAGTCCAGTAATTCTTCGTATACTTCGGTCTCTACTAAAACGTCTTCCTGTATTTCGTAATCCATCTTCTGAGCGTTTTCTCAGCTAGTAAATTTAAAAAAAAACTACCACTTTTGTTCACTTACATCTACTAACTCATGTCGCCAGAATTAGTTTTCATTGTTATTGCGGGATACTTTCTACTATTATTATCAATATCTTACTTCACCTCCCGAAACGCTAATAGCGAGACGTTCTTTACCGGTGACCGGCAATCTCCTTGGTATTTAGTGGCTTTCGGCATGGTTGGGGCAACTCTATCAGGCATCACATTTATCTCAGTACCCGGCGAGGTCGGTAATTCTCAATTTACCTACTTTCAAATGGTGTTGGGGTTCATTCCTGGCTACGCTTTCATCGCCTTAGTATTAATGCCATTGTACTACAAACTGAATCTGGTGAGTATTTACGGATACTTAGAGCAGCGGTTTGGGTTCTACGCCTATAAAACTGGGGCTTTCTTTTTTCTGCTATCGCGGGTAATTGGCGCTTCGCTGCGATTGTTTATTGTGGCGGGAGTATTGCATATTGCGTTTTTTAAAGCAGTCGGGCTACCTTTCTGGCTGACGGTAGTGGTTGCGATTGCACTCATCTGGCTATATACTTTCCGAGGAGGAATCAAAACCATTGTATGGACAGATACCTTACAGACTTTTTTCATGCTTGCTTCCTTAGTGGTAAGTATTTTATTAATCAAAAATGAACTAGACCTTTCGTTTGGTCAATTAACATCGGTAATTCAGGAAAGTGATATGTCCCGAGTCTTTGTTTGGGACTGGCAAGATGAGTCTAACTTTTTTAAACTATTTATATCGGGGGCATTTATTGCGATCGTTATGACGGGGCTAGACCAGGACATGATGCAGAAAAACTTGACCGTCAAAACCTTGGCGGGAGCCCAGAAAAATATGCTGTGGTTTACGATTATTCTGGTTTTTGCTAATATCTTGTTTCTATCGTTAGGAGCTTTACTGTATATCTACGCCAATGAAATTGGGTTTGCCATTCCCGATCGGTCGGATAATCTTTTTCCCGCTCTGGCAGTCAACCAATTTCAAGTATACGCCGGAGTAATATTTTTATTAGGAATTACGGCGGCCGCTTATTCCAGCGCCGATTCAGCCCTTACGGCATTAACTACCTCGTTTTGCGTAGATTTTCTGGGTATTGGTCGGAACCGCGATGAAGTACAAGACGAGGCCAAAGATAAAATTGATAAAAGTACGCGAATGCGAGTGCACGTGATGTTCTCGTTTATTCTGCTGATCGTCATTCTAATCTTTAACTTCATTAACGATGAAAGCGTGATTATGGCAGTGTACCGAGTAGCTAGTTATACCTATGGTCCACTGCTAGGTTTATACGCCTTTGGGCTTTACACTAAATGGCGGGTAAAAGATCGTTTTATTCCTTGGGTAGCGGTACTTTCGCCACTAATTTGCTTCATACTAGATACTAACTCAGCCGCTTGGTTTAGTGGCTTTGAGTTTGGTAACTTCATTTTAATTGTCAATGGAGCACTTACCTTTTTAGGATTACTACTCATTCGCGACCATGCGGCAGAAGCTACCACTTAGTCCAAACGATGCCATTTTTTCTGATGGAGTTTATTGACCGCTAATTCCCGATTAGAGTAAAGGATTTTGTAGGTTTCATGATCTTGCAGTAGCAATTTGTCCTTACTCATATACTGAAACATCTGTTCTACTACATCTTTAGACTGATGTCGAATGCGATAATACACAAATTGATCTACTTGCCTACTGTACACTAATCCGGCGTTTCGCAGATAACTAAGGTGGCGTGAGGTTTTCGTTTGAGTGAAGTCCAGCACTTGCTCTAAATCAGTAATACACATCTCAGTTTCTTGGTACAATAGGTGAAGAATACGAAGGCGGGCCTCTTCTGAGAAAGCTTTGAATAACTGTAAACCAAACCCTAAACTAAAATTTTTGACTCGCATAGGCTTACTGTTGAAGCTCGGAAGTTGAAGTTTTTGTGCTATCTTTAACTGTGTTGTCACGAAAGAACATAAGAGTTGCGTCTTTTTATATATTTCCGTGACTATTTGATGTAAAAAAACGTTAGAAATAACGAAGAAAAGTAATTTAGTTTGAAATATCTCATTGTTTTAGGAGGGTTACTACTGATACTGACTAGCAGGCAGTCAATCTACGCGCAGGGGCAGAGTCAAGTAGTTCAGCTTTCAGGATTGGTACTGGGGGAAGATAGTACGTATGCTTTGCCCGGTGTAAATATTTACGTACCTACGGCGGGAAGAGGAACCACCACCAATCAGTACGGCTATTTTTCTATGCCGGTACTACCCGGCGATAGTGTACTGTTTAGCACGGTAGGCTTCAAACGGCAGTATTTTCTAGTACCGGAAAATCGGGTAGAAAGTATGACGATTATTGTGGAGTTACTTGCCGATACCACTTACCTCCCGGCAATTACCGTATTTCCTTACCCAAGTGAGGAGATTTTTAAGGAAGCTTTACTAGCGCTCAATTTACCCGATGAAAATCAGTACGCTAATATGCGCGACAACTTAGCGGAAGACCTTCTAGCGCAAATGTTTCAGGCTATGCCGATGGATGGCAGTATGAACCACCGCTACTTCATGAATCAGCAGTTCAACTATATTCAAAACCGATCCGGGCCTCGTCCGAATCCATTCCTGAACCCTTTTGCTTGGGGTGAATTTATCAAATCTATTAAGAGAGGTGACTTCAAGCGAAAGAAGGAGTGATCGCCTACTCTGCGTTAGATAACCCAGAAGCAGTCCCGCAAGTATTTGTAGAAGCTTGGAATCAGCGTGATGCCCATAAAATTGCTAGCCTGTTTGATCCTGACGGAGAGTTTGTTAACGTGACTGGTCTATGGTGGCATCGGCGGGAAGATATTGAACGCGCTCATGATTACGGACTTCGTACCATTTTCAATGAATCTACCTTGACGATTATCCGAACTAAAACAAAGTACCTAGCTGATGACATTGCTGTGGTACACGCTAAAGTAAAACTGACTGGGCAAACCCCTACTTTTGACGTACCCAATCCGGGAGCACGACACACAATCTTTACATTTGTTGTGCATAAATTAAGTAATGGATGGAGCTGTGCTGCTGCTCAAAATACTGATATTGTTCCGGCAATGGAAACGCATATTCGAAACGAGCAAAATCAGTTATACGCTGTTGACTACCGAAAATCAACCCAGTAATCTACTTTCCTCCTATGAATCAAGGTAACCAATTATTTCCCGTTTTTTTTAAGCTGCATGAATTAGATGTGCTAGTGGTTGGTGGCGGCTACGTAGGACTAGAAAAGTTAGAAGCCATCTTGAAAAATAGCCCGGAGACTCGCGTGACGTTAGTGGGGCAAGAGATTCTACAACCCGATATATTCCGGTTGGCCGAAGAGCGTCCACATGTGCAAGTGATTAAACGGCGGTTTCGCTGGCGCGATTTGCGCGGTAAAGACTTGGTTTTTTTGGCAACTAATGATCGAGGTTTACACGAGCGAGTTAAAGCGCTTACCCGTCGGCGCCGAATTATGACTAACGT
>CAKZPJ010000710.1 GCA_937138955.1 uncultured Flammeovirgaceae bacterium
CGATTCGAAGCCTATAAAGATTGAAATAAATTGACAGATTAATCGGGATATTATACCCACCCCCTCGCATACTAATGGCCGAGGAATCACTCGTTACCAAAGTTAGACTGTCAGGATTATTTGGTAGAGTCAGAGTTGCTGGATCTACCCGATTGAACCAATTAGTGTAGGCGGTCGTGGTACCAGCTTCCCCATTAGGGTAAATGAACGATCCACTAGAAGTGCGAACGTAGTTGTTCTCAGTGAGAGTATGTCGATAAAATGTGCGTCCGTAGCCAGAGCTTAGGTTGATCGAGAACTTGTTGAGAAGTGCTCGCAGCGGGTAGCTCGACCGATCATCCTCACCCATCGGATTGAAACCGGGTTGAGCCAGAGTGGTAAGCGAAGCTCCCCAAAACAACAAACTGATAACACACCTGAGTACCATAATTAGCTAATTTGCCAAAAGTGTTGCTATTCTGGCTAATTACAATTTCTTTTCCAAATTGTAACGAAAATACCGGTAATTGCTTATACGAAGTGCTTTTTTTCGTAAGATTACAATGAATCTTTTACTTTAGGTTAAATAATATAAGTTACTGTAATTCAAACACATAAATATGATTGATAAAATAAATAGTGTAGCAGTGGTGGGAGCGGGAACCATGGGAAATGGTATTGCCCATGTGTTTGCTTTGCACGGATTTACCACCATGGTGGTCGACATCAACCCCGAGCAGTTAGATCAAGCTTATGGCACAATTACCAAAAATCTGGATCGACAGCTGGCTAAAGAGCTGATTACAGAAGAGGAAAAAAAAGCGACTCTCGATAATCTTACTACTTCAACATCTTTATCGGAAGGTGTGGCCTCGGCGGATTTAGTGATTGAAGCAGCTACCGAAAACATAGCAATCAAGAAAGAAATCTTTTTGACCATTGACCAAGCCAGCAAACCGGACGCTATTTTGGCTACCAATACCTCATCTATTTCAATTACTAAACTTGCGGCCGAAACCAAGCGACCCACTCAGGTTATCGGGATGCACTTTATGAACCCGGTTCCGGTGATGAAATTGGTAGAAATTATTAATGGTTACGCCACAGACGCCGCCGTTACCGCTTTGATTCAGCAGACTGCTGAGCAATTGCAAAAAATTCCGCTAGTAGTGAATGATTATCCAGGTTTTGTGTCTAACCGTATTCTGATGCCGATGATTAATGAGGCGATTTACACACTTTACGAAGGAGTAGCCGGAGTTAGTGAAATCGATCAGATTATGCAGTTGGGTATGGCTCACCCGATGGGTCCTCTCAAGCTAGCTGATTTTATTGGCTTAGATGTTTGTCTTTCAATCATGCGCGTACTGCACGAAGGGTTTGGTAACCCCAAGTACGCTCCTTGTCCTCTATTAGTCAATATGGTAGCCGCACAAAAGCTGGGTATAAAATCTAAGGAAGGGTTCTACGATTATCAGGAAGGACCTAAGTCGCTAAAAATATCCCATCAGTTTACCAGAAAAGAGTAGCCTAGCTGCTCGGATCAGAACAGTTTGGAACCTAGCTCTTTGGTGGTATGAGGAGCTGTGACTTCCAGTTGTTCTGTGGCTGTGAACCTGACTTTCTCGGCCTTAAATTTATTTTCTGCTTTTTCGTGTATATTTTTTTGGTTTAAGTAATAATAAAGATTTTCTGCTTGTACTTGAAAGTGAACCTTTCAATGTTTCCCCATCCTATTCTAATGGTGATGATGCCCGCCTTCCCCTTTCTTCATTTCTGAAAAAAGGTAGTAGGCACCCTGGGTGACAATCTCCGCTGAAGCGGATATTTCGGCTACTTTTTTGATCTGTATAAAGCCTTGATCCTTTGCGCCAGTCACTACCTGAATCCTACGGAAAGTAATGCCGTGCCCTTCTTCATGCGCATGTTCTTCTTCCTCATGCTGACTAAGCGTGGTCTGCTTCACCTCTCCCTCATGTTCATCGGCGTGCTCTTCTTCAGTGCGCACGAAGATGTAGGATTTGCCTTCTTCCTCCACAATAGCCTCTTCCGGTAGCGCCTGTACCTGCTGGTCGCTGGTATAAATCTTGGCTTCGACGTACAAGCCACGCAGAAAATGCTCGTGCTCACCCTGGATGTGCCCGTGTACTTTGATCGTTTTATTTTCCGAGTCAAAGGATTTTCCTACCAGGAATACTTCTCCCTGGTAATTCTCGTTTCCCGTGCTAGGTACCCTGAAGCTGAGCGGTTGCCCAATACTCACCTTTTTCATATCCTGCTCAAAGACATTCAGTTCCAGATGCATATGATCGGTATCTATCAGTTCGTAAAGCTCGTGTTCCGACCGAGCAAAGCTACCGTTGTGCACATTCAATGCCGTGATGTATCCATTGATAGGGGCACGTACTGCTATTACACTGCTGATATTACCCCGGGCAACGCTTTCCGGAGAAATTCCCATATACTGGAGTTGTTTTTTCAGGGCTTTTCTTCTAGCTATGGCACTGT
>CAKZPJ010000711.1 GCA_937138955.1 uncultured Flammeovirgaceae bacterium
TTTCCCTGCTTTTTATACACTGATAAGCTTCCGTTCATCAAAGCGAGACCGGCACTATCGTACCCGCGGTACTCCAAACGTTTCAAGCCTTTTAACACGACTGAATGAGCGTGCCGGTGTCCGATATAGGCTACAATTCCACACATAGACAATAAAAATTAAGTGGCTTACGGAGTTATTTCTACCAAAATCAGTGCTACAAATTCAGTATGACGCTAGATTAATTCAATAAGATATGTGAATAAATTATGAGAATTTGCTAGGCAATACGTATACTCACTGATCTACGAACCTACTGGGGTTTGGCTAAAAAAAAGGAAGAGCTACTGGGGAAATAGTACGCATGTAGTATTTACTGTGAAAACGTAGCGGAAAGCTCGAACAGAAAAAGCACTTATAATCAACGTATTACCAAGAGAAGTCAATCACAATGCCAATAGTGGGTAAAGTAGCACTGTTATTGGCTTCATCTATTTCTACCAGATTGCGAGGTTGGGCAACTTGTCCGGCATCAGTGCGAGCCAATACGTAAGAGGGTGGCTGCGGTAAATTACTTCCTAGTATGTTCTGAATCTCAAGAAATAGGTTTAGTGTCCAATCAGTAAAGTTCCACTTTTTGTCAACTCTAATATCAGTCTGGTTGAATGCTCCTAAACGAGTATCGCCGAGTTCATCGTAATCAAAAAAGAAAATGGGATAAGTATCGGTAGAGGTTTCTATATCGACCGGGGCGAAGGGAGCTGGACCTAGATAGCGAACCCTTAGTCCTATTTCCCAGTTGCGGGGTAGCTTGTAGCCACCGGTAAACGTCAGCAAGTGACGATTATCCCAGAGTGACGGACGATAGATTCCATCAATTCCAGTGAACTCACTCCAGTAGAGGGTATAAGCCAGAATACCGTAGAAGTTACGAGCCAGCTTTTGCTGTAGTAAAAATTCTAGACCGTATGTTTGGCCCCGACCATCGGTGATTATCTCTTCGTTGCCCAATACCGAAAAATCACCCCCCAGATTAGCGAGTGAAACTCCGTCTCTTACTGATATTGGGTAGTTAGCGTAATCCTTATAAAAACCTTCTAAAGTCAATCGGGTAGAACGCCGGGGTAAAAACTCTAAACCGGCTACGTAGTGATCGCTTCGGGTGTAATCACCATCGCGATTGGCAAATTCACCGTCTTGGTTCTGAAAACCAAGCACCGTGTAGGGCAAAATTTTGTAGTAACGTCCCCAGGAAGCATTGAGTGTCCACCGAGAAGAAGCATTATACGCCAGTGAAACCCGAGGCGAGAAAGTGTTTAGCACGTTATTTCCGTCGTCGGTGAAGGTGTTACCGTCTACCCGAAAGCCGAACGAGGGAGTGAAACGCTCATTGAAAAACGAGCGCGAAGCTTGAGCAAATACCCCGTAGCGGAAAAAATCTAGATTGGTCTCAAAGGATACATCGTTTACTATATCGCTGGTAGTGTTTTCGTAGCGTGAGTACTGCGCGAGAAAACCGCTATTAAGTGTCCAGTCGTTAAGAAAGTTAGTTAGCTCAAAGCGTAGCTTGTTCTCATCTTCTACAGACTCATTTCTGAAAACTAGGTCAGTCTCGTTCACGTTATCGGCGTACTGCCGGAAGTCATTGTTGAGAATATTACCACTCAATGTAGCTCGGAAGAAACCTTTACCTTCTCGAAATCGCTTCCGCCAGCTTACCCCAATCGTACTCGTCCACTGCTGAATTACGGGTACTTGGTCTAGCGTAGCTTGCTGGTCTGGCGTAATATCATCAGGCGGGTTGATCTGAAAATCGTCCAGTGAGCCAATACCAATCAGGTTGATCTCGTTACGATCGTCAATTTTATGGTTGATCTTGTACTGATAATCCCAGTAATCGGGTAAGAAAGGTAAGTCAATGAGTTGAAACAGAAACTGAAGATAGGAGCGACGTACCGAAAAAATGAAGGTGGTGTTAGCTAAAGAATCTTCGGCAGGCTTCTTGAATAACGGCCCCTCTAACGTGAGAGCGGCTTCGCTAGCTCCTAGCCGGAAGTTCAGTCGTCGATTCTGGGGATCACCGTTCCGTTGATCAAACTGAAGCACGCCTGATAATACATTATCGTACTGAGCAGGAAAGGAGCTAGTGCTCAAAGTTACTCCTTCAATAAAGGAAACGTTAAGCAACCCTACCGGCCCTCCGGCACTACCTTGCGTAGCAAAGTGATTAATATTAGGAATTTCTACTCCGTCTAGGTAATACACATTCTCGTTGGGAGCTCCTCCCCGAATAATTACATCGTTACGAAAACCCACCGAACCCGATACTCCGGGCAGTGACTGGACAACTCGGGCAATATCATTGTTTCCCCCGGGGTAAGTAGCAATTTCCTCCTGCGATAGCCGCTGAATGGAATTGGGAGTTTCTGACCGCTTCTCAAAGGGACTAGCCTGTACCACTACCTCACTTAACTCATCTACCGCTTCTTCTAGCGTGAAGTTCAAGTTAGGATTCCCCCCTGATCGAACCACTACGTTGTATCGCGTACTGGACTGATAACCTACGTAAGAAGCCGTAATATTGAACGACTGCGCAGGAATATTCTTGATCGTATAAAACCCATTGATATCAGTAGTACTTCCCAGCGCACTATCTTCCAGACGAACCGTCACTCCAATTAGGGGTTCTTCGGTTCGGGCATCTCGTACAAAGCCACTTATTTCGCCGGTACTTTGTCCTAGTAGCCATTGAGGAAAAGCAAGAAATGTGATGAATAGCAGTAAATTATGAGAGGGTAGAATAAACTTCATGTTCAAGTAAGGGGTATAAGCTTAATTAATTACCAATATTAATAGCGAATTGTTGGAAGAGAAACACGCATTACACAGATAAATGGGAGTGAACTGGGAAAAAAGTAGTGCCGGGTGCGGAAGCCTAAAGATGAACTATATTGTGAACTCTTCCGCCCGATGCTGATAAATATGTTTCAGAATTGCCAGATCATTGGAAGAAGGAAGTTGCTTACGGCGACCTAACACCCTCTCTAGCACTTCAACGGCTTTCTCAAACCGATATTCTACCAATGACTCGCTACCGCCCCAGGAAAACGAGGGGATAAACTTAGGTAAGAAACCTCCCCCGAACAGATTAGTAAACACTCCCACAGTAGTTCCGGTATTAAACATCGTGTTAATTCCGCACTTACTATGGTCGCCCATCATCAACCCACAGAAGGTTTGTTTGCTGTCCTTTAGCGCGCGAGCCTGATAGTCCCACAGTTGCACCGATTGGTAATTATTTTTTAGGTTAGAAGTATTAGTATCAGCTCCAAAATTGCACCATTCACCGATAACCGAGTTGCCGATAAAACCTTCGTGCCCCTTACTACTGTTGGCTTGTACCACAATATTTTTTACCTCACCACCAACCTTTGAGTTTGGTCCCAGGGTGGTTGCCTCCCGCACTTTGGCTCCTAGGTTCACATGAGCGCCCTCCAGCATAGCAAATGGCCCCTTGATTACGGCATTTTCGTGAATAGTGGTGTTTTTACCTAAGTACACCGGACCTCCTTCGGCGTTAATAATGGCTGCTTTAATATTTACTCCTTCTTCAACAAAGATTTGCGAATCGCCGTAGGTGCGAGTGTGAATATCGGTAATCGTTGCGGAAGAACGGTTGCGGGTTAGGTGAGTGTAATCACGCTCAATCTGACTACCGTTTTGCTGGAAAATGTCCCAAATGTGCTTAATTTCTACGATAGGGTCAGTGTAAGAGGTACTTTGGTAATTAGATAACTGCTTAGGTAAATCACTAAACTGAATGTTATCGCCAATTAATGATTGTAGATCTTCGCCCGGTATGTGCGCTGCAATAAAACAATCTCCTTGGGAAAGCATCGTACGCGGGGCTAATTGTTTGGTAGCCCGAACCAGGGAAGCATCGGGGCATACTGCTGGATTCAGTACTAGATTCTTTTCTTCAATAGTCAGTGAGTACTTTGCTTGCAGATAAGGCATGGTAAGGTACGATGACCCACGATGATCGATGTGCTCGCTCAGGCACATCTCCCACTTCTCGCGTAATGTGCAGATGCCGACCCGCAACGTAGCCACTGGTCGGGTAAGAGTAAATGGTTTGAGGGCCGCCCAGCGGTGGGGCAGGTCAATAAATATCAGCTGCATATCTACTTTGTGGTTAGTTAACACATGGGCCTAGGTAGTGTAGATGTAGCGGTTGACGTATGAGTGGCAAAAGTAGCTAGTATTTCTTCAATGTACAATGCGTTATTGTGGTAATAAACGTAAGTACTCAAACCGCTTTACTTCACTGACTCTTACGAAATTCTAGCAATTGACTATCGGAGTAGGGTATGGTTAGTTCCCAAGTAGTTTGATTTGATTCTATTTTCAGGCTAATGTGTTGTTCGGTTTCCTGCAAAATAGTAGCGAAGGGGGTAGCAATTTCATTCGCTGAAGGAAGTAGTAACCATACTAAGGTGGCATCTTCTTTTATCGTACTGTGGTAGTTCGTAACTAAGTTAGACTCGTAGATATTATACTCGGGGCTATACCATCCTTGAAGGGTAGGTTCTTCCTGCCCTTCAATTAATGTGACGTCAAACTTCCTCTCGCCTACAGAAGTAACTGCTAGATTACCGTAGGTGTGGGCAGTACGCACAGTTGAACCGTCCTTCTCTACCGTACAGTTCGGGTGCCAGTGCCATAGTGCGTCAATTTTCCGGGGACGGTCAGTGGTGATATTGTCTACTACCACCCAGAATTCGCCCCGCACGTACATCACTGCTCGCTGATGGGAAGCCTCTCTTTCAGTACCAACAAATTGATTAAAGGAGCCACTGGCGTAGTCAAATTCGGGAGTGATTTTGTAATGCGATTCGTCTACTGGAGCTTTAGCAAGGAGGGGGCCATCGTCTTGCCCCTGACCGTCAATCAGCAGTACGTTGTGAGCGGCACTGCTACGGGCGTAAGGGCGAAACTTCTCAGCTATTGCCCCGGTGTAAGCAAATCTTCCACCATCAACTAAGAAGTCGCGACCGTAAGCAGCTACTGATAGGTGCAATTTATCATTGTGTTGATGACCACTTCCCCAAGGACCTACGTCAAAAAACGACCACTGAGCCAGGCTATCGTAGCCACTACGAGAAATGAGATGACCTGCCCAGGGATAAAAATACGACGGACCGTCGGTAGGCAATGTGCCGGATGTGCCGTTGGTAGCAATATACTCCCAATCGGGTTGATTAAAAGTACTAACTCCCTTTAGAATGATGGTGCGGTCGCTACCCCGGTCGCCATCGTTATTTAAAATACGATACCCATCGGGGCGCACGGCGTGGGCAATATAGCTGTACATGTCTTTCAGAGTCTGATTGTAGTAGGCGGAAAGAGGTGTATTAGCCCGATCGCATATGTCTTTAAATAGCTCAAAGTTACGAAGAGATACATTGTGGTAATGAGAGGTGAGCTCGGTCTGCACCCCATCAGCGTACACTTGGTCTTTCATACTCTCTACCATGACCTGCACCGAATACGCTAGCCATTCGTCGGATTGTTGGTACTCTGGAAAGTTAGTAGCAACGGTAGCTAGAGCCGAGATCTCCATTGTTAGCCAGTTGTTTCCCCCGTGAAAGTTTCGATTGTAGTGGGCATGATCAGGTAGACTGCTTAACATCAGTAATTGCGTAGCCGGAGATAAGTGTCCGGTATTAATAAGTCCGTAGAAGACCCTTGACCAAACCTTGGCTCGAGCCGCAACTTCTAAGCCTCGCCATATCGAGTTACGGCTCTTAACGGCGGGGTAGGGCATACTTTTAATAATAAAATCGCGCAGGAACAGGTCAATGTACTGAGCGTACTTAGGGTTACCCGTTTCAAAATACGTATTGAGAACCTGGGCAATCTGGGTATGCCGATTGGAGAGCCAGGCCCATTCCCGATCATTGTTAGGCCCTTTGTAGTACCAGTTGCGGTGACCGTCTTCCCCTACCGGTACTTTTCCTTTCACATTTTGTACGATAAATACATCTTGTAGAATCGTATCAGCCGTGGCCTCAGTACCTCCGTTACGGTTGGAATTGATTGGCGTAGATGGGGAGCGGTACTACCGGTTCGGTAGTAATCGAGCAGAGCTTGGCAGGCTTCTACCAGCGCGCTATCTTTTCGGGCACTTTTTACTTGCTCTAACCCAGGCTGGTTTAGGTCAAACTGATCCAGCATTTGGTTCATCTGCTGAGGGTAGGCTTGGCAAATATCTTCTACTGAGACAATTTGTTTCCAATCGCTTTGCGCTGTGGCCGAACCAAAAACAACTATGGTTATTAGGGCGAAAGTCAGCGAATAGATGAAAGTAGAGCTAAATGGTTTAACGAGCATAGTAGTACCGACATTGGTTGATTAGTAAGCTTTAAATAAGATAGTCCAAAAATCCCCCTGCACTCCCTTTACAAAGGGGGAAACGGCCAATGGATAAACCAGGCTTGCTCTGTGAGCGAAATAGATCTGATTACCTCTTCCCCCTTAGAAAAAAGGGGGCAGGGGGATTTAATACTTTATTATCTCATCGTTCCTAAGCGATAGCAGTAAGCTAACCTTATTCACTAATATTCGCAAACCAGACTATTACTTCTTATAAATCAGTAAGTATCTGCGCATCAGAAGGAGCTTCGAAATAAGCATCGGTTACATTGGGTTTGAATGCTACCCGGCTAACCTCTATTTCGGTAATACGTTCAGCGGGTTGTTCATCCTTCCACCAGTGAGTATTAAAGCCGGTAGCTAGAGTAATCCCATCAATCGTTTGGTGACCAGTCCACTCCATAAACTTTTCGGGGGTACGGCCACCATCAGGGAAGTAACCAGGGTAGGAAACGATGTAGCGAGTTACATCTACCTGTTTAGTTTCTTTATCAATATATACCACGTAGTAGTCATCGGGAGCGTCGCCTACGTTCTCACCGAAGGTGATTTTT
>CAKZPJ010000712.1 GCA_937138955.1 uncultured Flammeovirgaceae bacterium
GGTGCGTAAAAAGATGTACGAAGAACTGGGCATCCCGATGGACTTTACTGTAGAACAGGAGAAATAAATTTTCCCATAACATCAAACTACTGGATAATAGAAAAACCACATGAAATATAACCTTGGCCTGCTACTGATTAGTACTCTTTTTTTTCGCTGTAATGCTCCTCAATCTGAAGAGCTGATTCCAGAGTCACCCCAGTGGCAGGAGGTAGAGCTTAGCCTTACAGCTGTCAATACTTATACCAACCCCTATACTGATGTAGATGTACATGCAGTATTTAGTGGGCCAGACGGACGAGAACTGCGCCGTCCGGCCTTCTGGGATGGAGGTCAGAATTGGAAGGTTCGTTTTGCTTCTCCGCTAGCCGATGGTGTTTGGGAGTGGCAGTCTTTTGCCTCTGACAGTAGTGATAGTGGCCTGCATGGACAAAAGGGTAAGCTGAGAAGTGCCTCCTACATTGGAGATAACCAGCTTTTAAGGCACGGGTTTTTACAAATGTCAGCAGGCAGTCGCAACGTGGTTCATGCCGACGGTACTCCCTTTGTATTGGTAGCAGATACGCCCTGGGCTTTACCATGGCGTTCTACCTACCAAAATACATTGATATTTGCCCAGAACCGTAAGCAAAAAGGCTTTAATGCGGCACTGTTGATGAGCCTTCAACCGGATCGTGAGGCAGTTGGCCCTGACGCTAGGGATACTGAGCAGGGCTTTGCCGTTGCTTTTAGTGACTTACCGGAAGGGCATATCAACCAAATTAACACCGAGTATTATCAGTATCTGGACAGCATGATGGCAATATTGGTCAATCATGAAATTGTACCCGTCTATCAGCCGGTTTTCCATGGCTTTGGCTGGAAAGGTAAAGGGGTGCTGGGCTGGGATGTAGACGCACAGGAATACGCTCGCTATTGTAAATACCTGGTAGCTCGCTATGGTGCACGCCCTGCCATGTGGCTGGTAAGTGCGGATGGAACAGGTCAGCTTGAAGGCGTTGAAGAAGGTGGACAAATCGTGGAAGCCTGGGATGCTTATCAGCAGCCTACCGGTATCCACTATAATCCTTTTGATGATTATATACCTGACTGGGCAGAAGAAGATAGATACGTTCCCCATCATAATAAGTCTTTCCAGGATGCAGAGTGGCTTGATTTTCAGTGGGCACAGACCGGACATGGGGCTGAGCACCAATACTACAAAGTGGAGCGAATGTATGAAAACCTGCCTATCAAAGCAGTAGCTAACGGCGAGCCTACTTACGAAGGGATCAGGGAGCCGAGTAATGGTGCGGGATGGTGGCAGGGTGAAGAAGCGTGGATGCAACTCATGTCGGGGGGTACAATGGGCGTTGTTTACGGCGCAGGTGGTATCTGGCAATGGAAAGTGAGTGCCGATGAAGAAGGCTGGCCCGATTGGGCTAACTCTCAGGCCTCATGGCAGCAGGCACTAAACTTGGACGGTAGTCGCTACGTAGGCCTTGTGGCCCGAGCTTTGGAAGGGATGCCCTTTACCGATATGGAGAAGCGCCCAGACCTGGCAGAAGGCAAACCATGTCTGGCCATAGCAGGGCAGTTTTATGTCAGTTACCTCCAGGAAGGAGGGGAAATCACTCTCAACGAACTTAACCCTAAGATGCCCTACCGCTGGTTTAATCCCAAAACAGGAGAGTTTCTGCAGGAATCCCGAGTGACTAAAGAAACACAAACCTTTAGCTCGCCGGGTAGCGAACCCTGGGTACTATTGGTTGGGAAGAGAGAGGACATTTAAGAAGGTCTGTGCCTGATGAATTTAAGAGAAGATCCTCATTAGCTAATATTTTATCCCTGGCTTCTATTGTTTAGATGTATGTCTGATGGCGTTAAGCTGATAAAGTTGCTGGTATTTTTTCGGGCTATGATTAGTAATTTGCCTGAATTGCCGATTAAAATTAGCCATGTTATTGTATCCACAATTAAATCCGACCTCAGAAACAGACATGGGTTTATATTGTAGCAGTTGGCAAGCATGATTAATGCGAACTTCTTTGACAAAATCCATAAAAGTCTTGCCCGTACATTTTTTGAAATAGCGACAGAAGGCCGAAGTTGAAAGGTGTGCTAATTGGGCCGCTTCTTTCAGTGTGATACTTTTAGAAAAGTTTTTCTGTATATAATTAAAAACCAATTTGATGTTCTCATAGTCGTCCTCACTATTTACTACCTGGTTGTGAGCACTGGCCATGAGTTGAAAGTCAGCTGGGTCAAAATTACCGATTAATTCAAAAATTTTCAGGAGATGAATAAGCCGGCTCAGACCATGGTGCTTTTTTAGTTCTTTCATGGCGGGTAGTAAGCTTTCCTGCTGCATAGAACTAAATTTGATTCCTCGTTTTGAGAGTTGTAGGAAATTTTTGAAATCCTTAAGTTCTGGTTGAATGAAAAATGAATGACCCATAAAATCTTCTTTGAAGTGAACAACCAAAGCGGGTACTTCCATTTCATCGGCTTCAAGAATATGCCAGCAATGCATGAGGTTAGGCGCAAGCAAAACCAGTTCATCTTCGTAGATTTCTTTTACACTATCACCAATAAATCTTAGAGCTCTCACTTTGGGCATAAAAGTAAGCTCGTACATCTCGTGTTTATGTAAGAAAGGATCGTAAAGGTTTTGGTTTTTGGACTTTACGCTAAAGGATTCGTGAGAATCCAGAAGAGGAGCTTCTGTAAGCGGTTTCATATCATTCAAATTAGGATATCATATTACTCTTGAAGATACTTAGAATCTCTAAATTGATCAAAATAGTACCCATTTTAGGAAAAATACTTGTAGAAAGCTTAGTCTTATTGACGTAATATTGGTAATTATTTTAAATGTAGCACTCGCTACCGTATTGATAAAAATAAGGTAAAATGAACGTGTATTTTACTTAATCAGTAACACAACCTTGACTTTGCCCCGCTTACATATCAAAAATATTTCAAAATCCTTTCCTGGTGTCAAAGCACTAGTTCAGGTAAGTCTTGATATAAAAAAGGGTGAAGTGCATGCGATCTGTGGTGAAAATGGCGCTGGTAAAAGTACGCTGATGAACATATTGTCAGGTAACTTACAGGCAGATGAAGGTGCTATTATCTTAAATAACGAAGAAGTAAAAATCAACAGCCAGTTGGAAGCCCAGTCGTTGGGAATATCGATTGTATATCAGGAGCGGAGCCTGGTTGAATCTCTCAGTGTGGCGGAAAATATCTTTACAACAAACAAGCCTCGTAACCGGTGGGGGATCATTGATTATCGTAAACTGTATCAGGAGACTCAATCCTTACTTGACCGCCTCCAGTTGAGCGATATTCGGCCGAAGATGCAACTAGAACATCTCTCTGCGGCCAAACAACAAATGGTAGAAATTGCCAAGGCGCTTTCTCAGAATCCTCGGATCCTGATTCTGGATGAACCCACGGCTTCTATTACCGAAACAGAAACCCATATTCTTTTCCGTATCATTCAAGATCTTAAAGCTGATGGAGTATCAGTTATTTATATCTCGCACCGTATGAGGGAAATTTTTGAGATTGCTGATCAAGTAACGGTGCTCAAAGACGGCAAATACCAGGGAACAATGGATGTTAATGCTACAGACGTAGATGAAATCATTCGCCTAATGGTAGGTCGTAAGCTGGTGAAACAGGATTACCTTTCTGATGAGCAAGATGAAATCGTGATGGAGGTGAAGGAACTGAGCAGCTATCGTTTTAGGGGAGTGAGCTTTAAGCTGAAAAAGGGCGAAATTCTGGCTTTAGCCGGGCTGGTTGGAGCTGGTAGAACAGAAGTTGCCCGCACGATCATGGGTGCTGACCCTCTACTGTCAGGAGAAATTATGCTGGAGGGGAGTAAGGTCAAAATTAATCATCCCCGCACTGCTACAAACCTGGGGATTGGCTATCTACCAGAAGAAAGAAAATCCAACGGACTTTTTCTGGACATGAGTGTGGAGGACAACATCATAGCTGCTTGTCTATCCCATGCTGCCGAAAATGGATTCATTCAGCCAGCGCGTGTAAAAAAAATAGCCCAGGAATTGGTGCAGAAATTACGCATTATTACGCCCAGTACCCGCCAAAAGGTCAATAACCTCAGCGGAGGAAATCAGCAGAAGGTAGTACTGGCCAAATGGCTATTGCGCCAGCCTAAAGTCTTTATGGTAGACGAACCGACTCATGGTGTGGACGTTGGTGCTAAAGCTGAAATTTATTCAATCTTGAAAGAACTGACCCACCAGGGTGTTTCCATTTTGCTCATCTCTTCCGAACTTCCTGAAGTGCTGGCCATCAGCGATCGTATTCTAGTGATGTGGAACGGGCAGATCACAGCTGAACTCAGTAGAGATGAAGCCAGTGAAGAAGAAATTATGCACTATGCATCTGGAACAAAAATAATGTTTACCTAAATGAAGAAAGACAAAATCACACAACTGCTGCAGGACAGGGTGTTTACGCTAACAGTAACGATAGCACTGTTATTTGTCGTCTGTAGCCTGATATGGCCAGATAAATTCCCCACATTTGAGAACATTTCGTTGGTCATGCTTAATCTGTCCATAGAGTCAATCGTAGCTGTGGGTATGATGCTGCTCCTGATTTCCGGAATGTTTGATCTTTCAGTAGGCTCAGTAGTAGCTTTTGCGGGTAGCATTGCTGCTTATTTCATGTACTGGTATGGCATGTATGTGCCGGTGGCTATTTTGGTCGGCCTGGGCTTTGCTGGACTTATCGGTCTGACCAATGGTTTTTTTGTGGCCAAAGTGGGTATCAACCCACTGATTCAGACACTGGCCATGATGGGTATCGTCAGAGGACTAGCGTTGATGATAGCCGGAGCAGGTATTCAAAACCTACCGGAAACCTTCAATGCCCTGGGTCAGACCAAGATCTTGGGCTTACAGACTCCCGTATGGTTCATGCTGTTGATTGTAGGTATTTTTAGCCTGCTGGTCTCCCGTACCGTCTTTTTCCGACAGTATTATTATATCGGAGGCAACGAAAAGGCCGCCCGCCTATCCGGTATCCGGGTTGACCGGGTTAAGATTATCGGCTTTGTGCTAACTTCTCTTCTGGCAGGTGCGGCAGGTATACTGCTATCTTCTCGCCTGGGTGCAGCCTTGGCAACTTCCGGAAGAGGGATGGAACTGCGAGTCATCACAGCGGTGATTCTGGGAGGTGCTAGCTTGCTCGGTGGGCAGGGGAAAATCATCGGAGCTTTACTGGGTACTATTTTTATGGGGTTGGTTAGCAATATCATGATCCTGGCACGGGTATCTGGTTACTGGCAGGAAATTGTATTGGGACTGATCTTAATCCTGGCAGTAGCGGTAGACGTCCTTGCCCAAAAACGAGGTGGAGTACCCCCCCGGGAGTACGTCAGGAAATCTTCAGAAGTTACACCGCCTAAAGTAGAAGCATGAAAATCAAAATAATATCTATTCTTACAATTTTACTAGGGTTGCTGGGCTGTGATCCCAAAGAAGGGGCTCTCTATAAACAGCGTATGCAGCAGCAGGTGCAGGCAACTCAGGTAGATTCTAATGAAGAATATGTGATGGTCACTACCATCGTTAACTTTCCCATGTATGTCAACCATGATCAGGCAGCCTTTCAACGTTGGGGAATAGAAAGAGGAGTCAAGACTTCCATTCTTGGTCCCTCGGAGTGGGATGTACAGGCGCAGATCGCTACCATCGAGCAGGTGATTGGCACTCGTCCTACTGGCTTGCTGATTAATGGTACGGACCCTGCCATCGCAGGAGCAATCAACCGGGCAGTTGAAGCGGGTATCCCCACCGTAGTTTACGATTCAGATGTGCCCAATAGTAAGCGCCACGCTTTCCTGGGAACAGACTGGTACCAGATTGGTAAGCTTCAGGGAGAAGCCATGGCCGAACTGATTGGTGGTAGCGGAAAAGTAGCCTATATGGGTATCCTAGGCATGACTAACATGGAAGCCGGCTTTCAGGGACTCCTTGATGTATTTGCTAACTACCCTCAGATTGAGGTGGTTGGTAAATACGATGATGCTTCCAACGTGGAAACGGCTGCCCGTATCACCTCCGATATTCTTAGCGCCCATCCTGACCTAGCAGGTATCTGCGGCTTCGACGCTATGAGTGGTCCGGGAATAGGACTCGCGGTTAAGGAAGCCGGTAAGGCGGGTAAAGTAAAGGTAACTACCGTAGACTGGGAACCTGAACACCTGAGATTGGTAGAGCAGGGCGTAATAGATGTACTCATCGGACAGAAAAGGGAGCTTTTTACCTGGTACGGTGCTCAGTTCCTCTACGACATGGTACACGATACCAATCAGCTTTCAGCCAATGACAACAGGGCAGGTATTACCAATGTGCCTCGTACAGTTAATACCGGGCTCCTAAAAATCACCAAAGAAAACATTGATCTGTTTTTAGAAGATGAAATATAAGCTCCTTATGGTATATTTTTTTGGAAAAAAAATTAGCACTCATTTACTTTTAGCCCTGCTCTTATTGGTAGGCTGCGATGTACATCAGTCCACTTCATATCAACCAAACAAGGCTCATGAGGAGAAAGTAGCCGTTGATGCGGATGAAGAATATGTGATGGTAACCACTATTGTCAACTTTCCTATGTACGTCAATCATGACCAGCGGGCCTTTATTCGCTGGGGAAAAAGCCGGGGCGTCAATACTTCCATTTTAGGTCCTTCGGAGTGGGATATTCAAGCACAGATTGCTACCATTGAGCAGGTGATTGGTACTCGCCCAACCGGACTACTGATCAACGGTACTGACCCAGCCATTGCCGGGGCTATCAATAAAGCAGTGGAAGCAGGTATTCCTACTGTAGTATACGATTCTGATGTGCCGCAGAGCAAACGACATAGTTTTCTAGGCACTGATTGGTATGAGATGGGGAGATTGATGGGCAATGAGATCGTTCGGCTGACCGATGGTAAGGG
>CAKZPJ010000713.1 GCA_937138955.1 uncultured Flammeovirgaceae bacterium
AAACAGCTAACGAATAATAAATGGCTTAAATAGCTCGTCTGCCATGTCTTTCGGAAGACCACATTCATGCATTTTCAGCTCAGGCCCTACCACAATTACCGAACGACCAGAGTAGTCAACTCGCTTACCCAGTAGGTTCTGGCGGAAACGTCCTTGCTTACCTTTCAGCATATCGCTGAGTGACTTCAACGCCCGATTTCCGTCGGAGCGTACTGCGTTTACCTTCCGAGAGTTATCAAAGAGAGAGTCAACTGCCTCTTGCAGCATTCGTTTCTCGTTCCGAAGAATTACTTCCGGTGCTTTGATATCAATCAGACGCTTTAAACGATTGTTTCGGATGATTACCCGACGGTATAGATCGTTCAAATCTGAGGTGGCGAATCGTCCACCATCAAGTGGGACTAATGGACGTAACTCCGGCGGAATTACTGGCACCATCTTAATAACCATCCATTCAGGACGATTCTCAATACGATTACGAGCGTCGAGGAAGGCAGTTACTACTTTAAGACGCTTCAGTGCCTCTGCTTTTCTCTGCTGCGATGTATCAGTATTCGCTTGATGACGAAGGCTGTATTCCAGCTCTTGTAACTTCAGCTGAGCTAGTAGCATCTCTAGTGCCTCGGCTCCCATCTTAGCGATAAACTTATTAGGATCATTATCATCCAATCGCTGATTATCTGCTGGAAGCTTATCAATAATATCTAAGTATTCATCTTCAGTAAGATAATCCAGATAGCTGATTCCATCTTCTGCTTTCATTCCTGCTTGAATTACTACGTAGCGCTCGTAGTAGATAATCTGATCAAGCTTTTTAGTAGAAAGACCCAGTAGATACCCTATTTTATTCGGTAACGAACGGAAGTACCAAATATGGGCTACCGGAACGACTAACTCAATATGACCCATTCGCTCCCGACGCACCTTTTTCTCAGTTACTTCCACCCCACAACGGTCGCAAATGATTCCTTTGTAGCGAATACGCTTATATTTTCCGCAATGACATTCCCAATCTTTTACCGGACCGAAGATGCGCTCGCAAAACAAGCCACCCATTTCGGGTTTATACGTCCGGTAATTAATAGTCTCAGGTTGCGTAACCTCGCCATGTGAGCTTTCTAAAATTGACTCGGGAGAAGCAAGACTGATCGTTACTTTCGAGAAATCGTTGGAAAACTTTTTATTTTTTTTGAATGCCATATGTAATAATTAGTATAAATATGGATAAAGGTGAGTGCCCACTCTGGTAAGCACTCATTATTTTTAGTCTAGTGTGATTTCCAAAGCCAAGCCTCGTAACTCATGAACGAGTACGTTAAATGACTCAGGGATATTAGGCCGAGGAAGGTTTTCACCTTTCACAATTGCCTCATATGCTTTGGCGCGCCCCACTACGTCATCTGACTTTACAGTCAGAATTTCTTGTAGTACGTTAGCTGCACCGAATGCTTCTAGCGCCCACACTTCCATCTCACCAAAACGCTGTCCACCGAATTGAGCTTTACCGCCCAGTGGTTGCTGCGTAATGAGCGAGTAGGGTCCAATAGAGCGAGCGTGCATCTTGTCATCTACCAAGTGACCTAGTTTCAACATATAGATAACTCCTACTGTTACCTTCTGATCGAACCGTACGCCCGACAATCCGTCGTACAAATAGGTTCGTCCGTAGTCCGGCAGCTTCGCAGCTTTCAACTCTTTGGTAACATCCTCCATGGTAGCTCCGTCAAAAATTGGCGTAGCGTAACGCTTATGAAGTTTCAATCCGGCCCAACCTAATACAGTCTCGTATATCTGACCAATATTCATTCGCGATGGTACCCCTAGCGGATTCAATACGATGTCTACCGGAGTGCCATCTGCTTGAAATGGCATATCTTCTTCTCGTACAATCTTAGCGACTACTCCCTTATTCCCGTGACGACCGGCCATCTTATCTCCCACCTTAAGCTTGCGCTTTTTAGCTACATAGACCTTGGCTAACTGAACAATACCGGCAGGAAGTTCATCCCCTACTTCTAAAGTAAATCGCTCTCGTTTAAAACGAGCTGTCACTTCATTTCGACGATTATTGTAGTTTTTCACTAAATCACCCACCATACGGTCAATTCGCTCATCACCAGTCCAGTCATCGACGATGATATCGGCGATAAGATTAGCTTCTTCGGGTATGCTATAGGAGCTTTCGTCCCGATAGATATTTTTATCCGGAAACAAGTTATTCTCAATATTCTGACGATTGAACTTCACGCCCTTCGTCATGATTTCGTCACCAAATTTATGCTTGATGCCCTGAGAGTTTTTACCATTTAGCAGAGAAACTATCTTATCGATCATTTCGCCTCGTACTGCCAGAATATCATTCTTAAAGCGAGACTTCAAGGTTTCCACTTCTTTGCGCGCTTTCGCTCTTAAATCCTTATCTTTCTTAGGACGAGAGAAAAGCTTAGTATCGATAACAGTTCCTCGCAACGAAGGAGACGCTCGCAAAGAGGCATCTTTTACATCTCCAGCTTTGTCTCCGAATATTGCTCGCAGCAGCTTTTCTTCTGGGGTTGGATCAGTTTCTCCTTTCGGAGTAATCTTACCAATTAGAATATCACCCTCTTTTACTGCTGCACCCATTCGGATAATACCATTCTCATCTAGGTTTTTGACGGCATCTTCGCTCACATTGGGAATCTCCGAAGTTAGCTCTTCTTCACCTCGCTTGGTATCTCGCACTTCCAGTTCAAACTCTTCAATATGCACTGATGTGAATACATCATCTCGCACTACTCGTTCAGAAATTACGATGGCATCCTCAAAGTTGTACCCCTGCCAAGGCATAAAGGCTACCATTAAGTTTCTCCCTAACGCTAATTCTCCATTCTCAGTAGCAAAACCTTCGCAGAGAACTTGTCCTTGACTCACTCGCTCACCTTTCAACACAATAGGCTTAAGGTTTACGCAAGTATCTTGGTTAGTACGACGGAACTTAATTAACTCGTAAGTTTTTAGGTCATCACCAAAATTAACCAAACGCTCGTCATCGGTAAGGTCATACTTAACCGTGATCTTATTAGAATCAACGTAGTGTATTACCCCCTCTCCCTCCGCTACTATCAACGAGCGAGAATCTTGCGCTACCCGACCTTCTAGCCCAGTTCCTACAATAGGTGCCTGAGGCTTTAGAAGCGGCACTGCTTGCCGCTGCATATTCGATCCCATTAATGCTCGGTTGGCATCATCGTGCTCCAAGAAAGGAATAAGCGAAGCAGCCACCGATACAATTTGGTTAGGCGCAATATCCATATAAGTAAGGTCATCAGGGCCTACAACGGGGAAGTCACCTTCGTAACGAGCTTTTACTGTTTCATTTACAAATTTTCCATTGTCTGCAATAGGAGCATTTGCCTGGGCAATGTTGTGCGTATCTTCTTCTTCAGCAGTTAGATATACTACATCTTTGGTAACAACCCCTTCATTCACCTTGCGATACGGTGTTTCAATGAAGCCCATAGTATTCACTTTGGCGTGAACGCACAGTGAAGAAATCAATCCGATATTTGGCCCTTCTGGGGTTTCAATTGTACACAAGCGACCGTAATGTGTGTAGTGAACGTCTCGTACCTCAAAACCAGCTCGCTCACGAGATAGACCACCTGGTCCTAATGCTGACATTCTTCGTTTATGGGTCACTTCCGCCAGTGGATTGGTTTGATCCATAAACTGAGAAAGCTGATTCGTTCCGAAGAAGGAGTTGATTACTGAAGAAAGCGTTCGAGCATTGATTAGATCAACGGGTTTGAAATCCTCATTGTCTCGCACATTCATTCGCTCCTTAATCGTTCGAGCCATTCGCGCCAAACCTACGCCAAACTGGCTGTAGAGTTGCTCTCCAACGGTTCGTACTCGCCGATTACTCAAGTGGTCAATATCATCGACAACTGCCTTGGAGTTGATTAGTCCGATCAGGTACTTTACAATCTTGATAATATCTTCCTTCGTCAGTACGCGAATATCGGACTCTATCTGTAAATCGAGTTTCTTATTAATTCGGTAGCGACCTACTTCCCCTAAATCATAGCGCTTATCGCTGAAGAATAAGCTCTGAATAATATCACGAGCAGTTTGTTCATCGGGTGCTTCGGTATTTCGTAGCTGACGGTAAATTTGCTCAACGGCTTCTTTCTCTGAGTTAGACGGATCTTTCTGTAGCGTATTATAAATTATTGAGTAATCCGTTACATTTACATCTTCCCGATGTAAAATAATCGAGTCAGTGCCTGATTCAAGAACGGTGTTTATATCTTCTTCTTGAAGTATTGAATCTCGCTCTAATAACACTTCATTCCGGTCAATGGAAACTACCTCTCCAGTGTCTTCATCAACGAAATCTTCCGTCCAAGTACGAAGCACTCTTGCCGCAAGTTTTCTTCCTTCGTTTTTCTTGAGATTCTTCTCATTGGCCTCAACTTCCTCTGAAAGTTCAAATAAGTTGAGAATGTCTTTATCTAAACCGTATCCAATTGATCGCAACAAAGTTGTTACCGGAAACTTCTTCTTTCGGTCAATGTATGCATACATAACATTGTTTACATCCGTGGCAAACTCAATCCATGAGCCTTTAAACGGAATAATTCGCGCCGAATAGAGCTTAGTGCCGTTGGTATGCTTACTCTGTGCGAAAAACACACCCGGCGACCGGTGTAATTGCGATACAATAACACGCTCAGCTCCATTAATAATAAAGGAACCTTTAGTAGTCATATACGGGATATTTCCCAGAAAAACCTCTTGCTCAATTGTCTCAAAGTCCTCATTATCTTCATCATTACACGATAAGCGCAACTTCGCCTTGAGCGGAACTGAGTAGGTTAACCCACGATCTATAGATTCATCAACCGAATATTTCGGCGGATCAATTACGTAGTCAATAAACTCGAGAACGAAATTCTCTCGAGAATCAGTGATCGGAAAGTTTTCCGAAAACACTTTATATAACCCTTCATTTCTCCGTTGTTCAGCCGGAGTATCAATCTGTAGGAAATCCTGAAAAGATTGTAGCTGAACATTAAGAAAATCAGGGTAATCTAATACCTTTCCAATAGAAGCAAAGCTAATACGGTCAGGAAGCCCAGCAGTAAGACTGGCTTTATTTTTAGAATTTTTTACGTTAGCCAAAACACTTCAATTTTTTGGGGTGATAAGAATATTCAGAATATTATTCTAGTGGTAGTCGAGAAGTAAAGCTGGTAAAAAGCCCACAAACGGGAAAAGACCTGACTAGCGAGCCA
>CAKZPJ010000714.1 GCA_937138955.1 uncultured Flammeovirgaceae bacterium
TCAGGAACCGCTACGGCCAGAGGCATTTCCTGGTAAGCCGAAGCATCGGTAGCGTATAGAGTACGCATGGCATGATCAGTATACAGCTCACCCTCAAGTTGTTCAGCCAGTTTTTCCAGATTCATAATAGTGCAAATACAGTTCTTTAAGTGTACTACAATCTAATGGTTGTATAAGTTTTCTGGGTGTTAGGTATTAGGGTTTGAAAGAAATGCATTTAATAGACCCAATCCCCAAGATCTAAAACCTAGGTCAACGTTTTCCCCACTGGATCATGAAGGTGCCAACCATAAGAAAGAGGACACCGAGAATTTTTTTGATGTTAACGGGCTGAGCCTGAAAACCGAGCCAGCCGTAGTGATCAACCACTACCGAAAAGGTAAGCTGACTCGCAATAATTAATCCGAACAGTTGAGTGGGGCCGATCTTAGGTGCAATCAGGATAACAGAAGTGATAAAGAAGGAACCCATCAGCCCGCCTAACCACATCCACCAGCGGGTTTGAGCGATATTCTGTCCATTCAGTACCGAAAAATCTGATCGCATAACGATGTTAATAATTAACAGGCAGAGTGTGCCGGTAACGAAGGAGATAAGCCCGGCTATGAACGGATTACCTAACAAGTGACTAAGCTGGGTATTAGCCCCTGATTGAATTACGACTCCCATGCCAATTAGCAAAGGAATCAGTAATAGTAAGTATGGCATGAATTAGCGATTGAAGCAAAAAAGTAAAGATAGCAGAATCGCCAGAAAAACCTTAGAAGGCAGCACCTTACCGGATAATGCTTTACCGGGTAGCAACGGATTCCACTATTGCTTGAAAGGCATACATTCGGTCAGCCGGATACCAGCGAATGGCTTGTCGTAGATACTGACGAGCTGGAGTGAATTGGTGATGATTATAATAATCTACCGCTGCATTAAAGTACGAAAGACCCAGCAGCTCCTTCATACCTACCTTGGCCTGAATGGGTTGAGGGTAAATAGTAGGATCAGCTTCTTCAGATTGGTACTGAGCTAAACGTTGGGCAATAGCCAATTCATCCGAAACGAAGCCTCCCAGCGGATCGGTACTTTCAATGATTGCTATTCCATCGTTAAGCGGAATCTCTAAATACGTATGATGGGTCATTTCTCGCACCGAAAACTGAACCTGAAGTGCATCTAACAACAGAGCGTACAATGCGGTACCTGAAACACAATCGTATTGACCACTGTCCAGTAGATCGCTCAAGGTAGCGTACGATTCGTATCTTTTGAGATGAGTGCGATGAATATGGTAGAAAAAGTACTTCAAGAACTGCTCAGTAGATTTTGACTTCTTTAGTTTTCGGTTCAAATGTTGCGCTGTATGCTGAAGAGAAAGATACTGTTTCTGGATATTCGTTGGGTTACTATTAGATTGAATGGCTATAAATTGAGCAAATAGCACTGGCGACACTTCTATCTTAGACGTAGGTGCGTCTGGTAAAGCCAGATGACTTGGTATAGCAAATTGTTGAGCAGATACCGAAACAGAAAAAAATAGGGTTGCTCCCCAAATATAAAATCGCATCATAGCAGACCCTCCTTTCAAGTATTAACAGATGTTAATATAAAGTTAACAATTAATTAACATATAAAATCTTTTTTTTCTTGTTGATTTTACACGTTGAGAAGTCATCTGTTTTACTTAATTCTTCCTTAACTCTTAAAAAGAGTTCTGATAGATACTAGAATAGTACAACGGAAGTATACTTGCTATTTTAGAAACTAGCGTTTCTCGCAAAAAAAGTACATTGGCTGAAGGCGTAGACTATTAGATTCAAACTGAAGTCTGAGTTGAATATCTCTCAACAGAGAGATAATTACCAAAGAAGGTGCGGTTTTAGCTATGCTATTCCTTCTTCCCCATCAATCCAACTGTGAAAGTACGGCCCCTTATTAGCAGGAGTGATACCGGTTAAGAAGTTAGGTAACGGGGCCGACATAGGCCCACTACCAATACCACAGGCAATGCTAGGATAAATATACGTACCAAAAAATCGGCTTCTTTTCTTACCTACATTATTCTGAGCATCCCAAACTTCTAGCGCAGCCTCTTTAGAAACCGGTTGGCACATAGAAATATAATCACGACCGGGGCGTACGGCTCGGTAAAAACCAATAATATTAGAAACTAAGTTTTCGGCACTAAACCCACTATCAGTAGTCCACCCGTAGGGAAATTCTGACTGAACTGTTTGAAACCCGTAGGCCACCTCCATATAAATAGCTAAAGTAACCGACTCTCGTTCGGATGATGATAAACCGGAGCGGACGTAGTAATTTTTAGTTATTCCTTTAGTATAGCGACTGGGTGGCTGACTGTATTGTACTTTAAATCCAGGATGTTTAAGGCTACGAATACCCGCTTCACCCACAAGTTTAGACCATAAGTTTCTAATGGTGATTGGCCGTGCCTGGGCTAGGTCAATCCAGCCGCATAAGCAGGTGTAGATAAGACCATAATCTTTAAACACACTGCTGGGACCATCTACAATATCAGTACGTTTTAGCATGAGGTTACGTCGATTAGTATTAAAAAAGATACAAAAGAAAGTATTGGCCTTGTAAAGCGTTCACCACTGTACAAGAAGTGTTCGGTATCGGACATGCCAACCTCCTTAAAACCCTGTTTTTAGGATATTTAGCCAGTTTCTAGGTTTGGCATAGCCCTTGACTAAGTATTAGTGTTATTCATTAAAACAACAGTAACCCAAAAATTTAAAAATCATGACGACAATAAACAACATTATCCCAGCTTCTTTATTAGTAGATCGCGAAAATGCAACTATTCCTTACAGTGCAGAGACTATTCGTTTAAACGAACGCATAGCTCGAGGTGCCGTTCCATTTTCAAAAATGAGCCAAGGAAAGTTTCGCAAACTATTTAATCGGCACACAATAGCGTATCGCTGATAAAGAACAAAACAACAATAACCCCTATTTAATTATTTACAAAGTCGCTCAATGAGTGACTTTTGTTTTTGAGGAAAAATCAACACACAAAATCAACTAAGTGAGAGTCCGTAGATAACTAATGTCTTCGATTGATTGATTTAGTAAAGACAATAGAAGACACAGAGAAGGTTGAAAAACCTTCTCTGTAGCACTGCAAAAAGCCAATTATAAAATTAGTTTTAGTTTAGTTCTTTACGTATCGGCTAATCTACACAGACGTGCTTTTTTCAACTGAAGAGGGCAATAATATTTAGTTGTCCATGCAGCACTTCTTGAATTTCTCACCTGATCCGCAGGGGCAGGAATCATTCCGTCCAATACGCTTCGGCTTACGAAAGGGGTTTCGCAAACGTTTGACCATATCCTGATGGTATACCTTGCGAAGCAGCTTATATAGCTCAGGATGTTTACTTTTAAATAATTTAGGACGTTCGAAGAAGTACTCGCTGGTTACCGCCAGAAATTCTTCCTCCTTGGTTCCGGCGTACTCATCAATATCGCTTTTTCCTTTCCGAATACGCTCCATCTCTCGGTGCATTAGTTTTAGCCAGGGTTTAGCATATTCTCGGTCGTTAAGTTCACCCGGCACCCCATCAATGGCACCATCTTGCTTATCCAAGATATGGACAAACTCATGGATACCCACATTGTGCTTATCGGTAGTATTGGCGAAGCCTTGCTTTAAACTGTGCTTGCTTAAGATCATCACGCCTTCCATGTTGCGTCCACTACCCACCATGCCGGTAATTACTTGCTCGGGGTTTTCCATAGAGAAGTTACGATCAAAAGCAGATGGGTACAACAGCACTTCGTGCAGATACGTGTAGTTCCAACGAGGGAAATTAAAGAGGGGAATAACAGCACCACAAGAAGTGCGCAGCCGATCTAGGTCAGTAACTTTGGTACGAACCCCA
>CAKZPJ010000715.1 GCA_937138955.1 uncultured Flammeovirgaceae bacterium
ATTTTCCTATTGCCAACGAAGCGTTAATGCAGGCGCAGGCCATGATTGCGGCTATCAGCGATGCCCGCATACAGCAGCTCAGTAAAAAGCGGGAAGCCGAACGTACTACTCAGCAACAAAACGAAGCCCTGAAAGAACTGCGGCAGTGGGTGCGTGACTTTATGGCGATTGCTAAGATTGCCTTCCGCGAAGATCCGCAGCAGCTAGAGGCGTTGGGCATCGTGGCTAAAACTGCCTAGTGTTGTACAAGAGCAGTATAATACCCTATCTAGAAATTTCTCCGGATAGGGTATAGCCATTATTTATCATTGGTACTTTAGGGTTTTTGAAAGTCTATTCCGAAAAAAACGCTTCCTTATGCTTTTCAGCGTACTTGACCATTTGTTGAGCAACATCGGGGTAGATCGCTAAAGCGTTGCTTTTCTCATAGGGGTCGTGTACCATGTCAAATAGTGCCGTATCAATTTTTGCCTGCACGTACTTTCCAGGCATACCGTCTTTTCCACCTTTTGCTACGGTGCGGTACTGATGCGGCAAATGTAGTTTCCACTTTCCGTCCCCAGAAATTATCCCCTGAAATTCCTTGCCGTTAGTGAAGGGGTAATAGGCGTGCGGATTCTCAGCTCCATCTTCATGAGTAAGTAGATTCCAGACATTCTTGCCATCTACGGTATTTTCCGGCAGCTCCGTGCCTGTTAGATGACAAACGGTAGGCAGCACATCAATAGAACTAAAGGCATGATGCGAGATAGTGTTGGAGTCAATATTACCGGGGTACTTGATAATACAGGGATTACGTAGCCCTCCATCAAAAGTAGTGCCCTTGCCCTCGCGAAAACGGGTAATTCCCGCGTGATCACCGTAGCTCAGCCAAGGGCCATTATCCGAAGCAATGAATATAAACAGAGTATTATCTTCCAACCCTTGGTCTTTGATTGTTTGATGAATCTGCCCCACCGACCAATCTATCTCCATCATTACGTCGCCGTAGAGTCCGGTACCAGATTTTCCCTCAAACTTGTCGCTACAAAAGATGGGAGCGTGGGGCATCGAGTGAGGTACATACACAAAAAATGGCTCATCCTTATTATTCTTAATAAAATCAACCGCCTGCTCAGTGTACCAAGTAGTCAGCATCTTTTGATCTTCAATCTGTACCGTGTCAATCGTTACTTCTCCATTCTCCCAGTACTGTAACGGCCACTGCCCCCAGTACTCCGGGTTCTCTGGATGGTGCAACCACATATCGTTAGAGTACATCAGCCCGCAGGTCTCGTCGAAACCACGGTTGTGCGGTCGGGTTTCTTCTTGGTCGCCAATGTGCCATTTGCCGAAGGCCGCTGTTTTATAACCATTCTGCTGTAATACTTCGCCTAACGTAGCAAACTTAGGATCAAGTCCTCGCGCTTTTGGGCCGTGGGCACCAAACATTTTAGTACGGCCCGGATAGCAACCGGTCAGTAGAGCGGCTCGGGAAGCGGAACATATGGCTTGGGGTACGTAGAAATTGTAAAAACTGCGCCCTTCATTCGCTAGGGTTTCTACGTGGGGGGTAGGATAGCGGGGTGTCCCGAACGGGGCGAAATCATCAAAGGCTCCATCATCCAGGAAAATTAAGACTACGTTAGGTTTCTGAGCTTTATGATTGTTCTCGTTGACTATTTTCAGCGAGGCCAAAAGCAAAAATGATAATACACAAAACAGGCTCAGTATTGACCGCTTTTTAGTAGAAATAGGCATTAGGCAATTGATTAGCTAGGTAGTAATGAACTATATAAACGCCCAAAATAGGTATTTGAGAATTTGAAAAAAAATCAGTTCAATGATTTGAACTCGCCAACGGAGAGCGGAAAGGTATTATCGCTAAACAAAAAGGATACTGCTCGGTGATACGCTTCTGATTCCCTACTTGGTGATGACCGGTATTCCGTTAGAATTCTTCGGTGAACCTAATGTAGTAACCCTTCCAATCGGGGGAAATATACCAGTTGGTGATCTGGTAGGG
>CAKZPJ010000716.1 GCA_937138955.1 uncultured Flammeovirgaceae bacterium
TAGTAGCACGAGCGTAAGCGCTAGCAAGAAAAGAAAGAACAGAATGATGTAGTCGAGGGTCATGGTCAATTCTTATTAACTGAATAACTAACGTAAACTATTGACGTATATTGAGCAGTATAGCTTTTACGCCATTAACTATAAATTATCAAAAACTGAACCTATTTTTTTGACTCAATTTCAATCTAGAAAAGAATGATTAACTAAGAACGATAGTTTCCTTTAAGCACCTTTATTTCAGTACATTTTTGGAAAGTAGTAAGCAAATGGTACATAGATTAAGGCAGGAAATTTTGCTATAGGGCTTCTCCGCAAAACAAAGCGAATAATAGCGAACGGGTTTGTTTAATCAAAATGAATCTACATTTTTGTAACCTTTTGAAAAGCATTTAGAATCAATATATCTTATGGAAATTCAAGGAAAACTTATTGAACTCTCGGATACCACACAAGTGACAGATACCTTCCGAAAACGCGAATTTGTGGTAGAATACGCTGATAACCCGCAGTATCCTGAATTCGTGAAATTCGAGTGTATTCAAGATCGCTGCGATTTATTAAATAATTTTCAAGTTGGGCAAGAACTCACCGTGAGCTTTAATTTAAAAGGTCGAAAGTGGGTAGACCCACAAGGAAATACGAAATACTTTAATTCACTACAAGCATGGCGAATTCAGCCAGCTTCAACCGAAGCAGCACCACCTCCGCCACCCGCCACTGACACGGCTGCTTCAGCTCCTCCTTCGTCATCCGGTAATAATAGCGATCTGCTTTCAGCATCTGACGAAGAAGATGATCTTCCGTTCTAGGTCTAACCAAGGCAACTATTTCATTTAAATGAACCCATCTTTTGATTCTGACTGGAAACTTCTTGAGCAACTCTGTCAGGTGCGAGCCCCTTCGGGAAACGAAGCTGCTCTAAAGGCCTTTATTTTAGCCTATGTTGAGCAGAACCAGACAGGCTGGCAGCACCGGCCTAAAATTATTCAGGGTGATGCTTTTCAAGACTGTTTGATACTAGTATTCGGTCAACCCCGCACTGCCGTATTTGCCCATATGGATTCGGTGGGGTTCACGGTTCGCTATCAAGACCAACTAGTTCCTATTGGTAGTCCTAAGGCGGAATCGGGCAGCAAATTAGTAGGAGAAGATCAGCTAGGCCCTATTTTGTGCGAACTGAGAATGGAACAGGCTGGTGAAAATTCGTCAAAACAGGCGAAGTATAAGTTTGGTCGAGGCATTGAACGAGGCACCGAACTGGTTTATGAGTGCAACTTTCAGCAATCTGATGATTATATCCACAGTTGTTATCTAGATAATCGGCTAGGGGTACTTAACGCGCTTAAGCTAGCAGAAACATTAGAGAATGGTATTTTAATTTTTAGTTGTTGGGAAGAACATGGTGGTGGTTCGGTGCCTTACTTAGCTAAGTTTATTTTTGAGGAATACGGCGTTTCACGATGCCTTATCTCAGATGTAACCTGGGTAACCGATGGCATACTGCACGGTGATGGAGCAGTTATCTCGCTGCGCGATCGTAATATTCCTCGGCGTACATTTGTGAACCAGATTGTAGCGTTAGCGGAAGAATCTAATGTTTCTTACCAGCTAGAAGTAGAAGGCAGTGGCTCCAGCGATGCACGAGAGCTTCAACTCTCCCCACACCCTTTCGACTGGTGTTTTATTGGCACCCCCGTTACCGATGCCCATACCCCTATAGAGAAGGTTTATTGGCCCGATGCGGTTCATATGTTTGCCATTTACCAGTATTTAATGAAGACCTTATAATCCGATAGCTCCTCCATGAAAATTAAAAACCTACACTTTGAACCCTATCTATCACAACAAGCTATTCAAGAGGAGGTAGCCAGATTAGCCAAGACTATTAATCGCGAACATGATGGAAATGATCCGATTTTTATTGCGGTGCTCAACGGTGCATTTATATTTATGGCCGACTTAGCCCGGCATATTTCCATTCCCTCCGAAATTACTTTTGTGAAAGTTAAGTCATATGAACAGCTACAATCTACCGGCGAACATCGAGAATTTATTGGTTTGGAAGTGCCTATTGAAGGGCGGCACCTCATCATCGTGGAAGACATTGTAGACTCAGGAAATACGATCCAGTTTCTGCTAAAACAACTCTACGATCAACATCCAGCCAGTATTTCTGTGGCTACCTTATTGTTTAAACCGAAGGCTCTTCAGCACCCTATTGATGTAAACTACGTATGCTTTCGTATTCCTAATGATTTCGTAGTGGGTTATGGGTTAGATTACGATGGTTTGGGACGTAACTTACCTGATATTCACAAGCTGAAAAGCTAAACCTTCTTTATCTTGCAGAATAACTATTCTTTTTAAAATAAAGAGAAGGTGGATTCGCAGTAAAAGAAAAATTTTTGAATCCGAACCAAGAGTCGTAAACTTGCCTTTTGTATTTATACTGTGAACTAATATTTCTATGCTAAATATTGTACTATTTGGCCCTCCGGGTGCTGGGAAAGGCACCCAAAGCCAAAAGCTAATTGAAGAGTTTGGACTAACCCATATTTCTACGGGCGATTTGTTTCGTAAACACTTGGGCGAAGGAACTGAGCTAGGTAAAAAAGCGCGCGCATTTATGGATGAAGGTCGATTGGTGCCCGACCAGCTAGTGATTGATATGGTGGATGATAGATTGCGCGAAGAAAGTAATTTACAAGGCATTATCTTCGACGGTTTTCCCCGAACAATTCCTCAAGCAAAAGCATTAGATGAATTGCTTAATGAGAAAGAAACCCCTATCACCGGAATGATTGCTCTTTCGGTTCCTGATGATGAACTGATAGCTCGTATTATTGAGCGGGGCAAAACCTCCGGACGCGTAGATGACCAGGATAAGGCTAAAATTGCAACTCGCCTACAAGTATATCAGACTGAGACACTACCCGTAGCAAATTACTACGAAACGCAAGGGCGTTACGAACTTATTAATGGGGTAGGAAGCATTGATGATATCTTTGAGCGCATCAGAGGAGCGGTTGATCGGTTGAGCTAAAGGTTGAACGGAGACGGGAGACCGGAGTCCGGAAAAGGGTAGAACGGTAGAGGGTGAAGACAATGAACAATGTGCAGTGACTAGCCTGTCCTGGACAAGTTCCGGGATGACTAATAACAATCTGAACCATCGAGCCATTAAACAGTCAATGAACCTAACCAATAATCTGTATACCAGCTCTTTAGCTCTGTTAACTGATTTTTATCAGATTACAATGGCTTACGGTTATTGGAAAACTGGCATGGCCGAGAAGACTGGTGTTTTCAATCTGTTTTTTCGAAAAAGCCCATTCAATGGTGGCTTTGCCGTAAACTGCGGATTGTCCTACGTTATTGATTTGCTTCAAAGCTTTCAGTTCACGGATACTGACTTGAACTATTTAGCTACTCTGGAAGGTCCTGACGGTCACCCTATGTTTGCGTCGGAATTTCTATCGTATCTCCAGCAACTAAAGTTTACTTGTGATATAGATGCCATTCCTGAAGGGACAGTGGTATTTCCGCACGAGCCACTTATTCGGGTAAAAGGGCCAATACTACAATGCCAGCTGATTGAGTCGCCGCTTCTAAACATCATCAATTATCAGACGCTTATTGCTACCAAAGCAGCTCGGATTCACGTAGCTGCCAAAGGTGAGCCTGTTTTAGAATTTGGGTTGCGTCGCGCTCAAGGTATTGACGGTGCTTTGGCTGCCAGCCGAGCGGCGTATATTGGTGGTGGCACCTCTACCTCAAATGTTTTAGCAGGAAAGCTTTTTGGCATTCCTGTTAGCGGAACTCACGCCCATAGTTGGATCATGGCCTTTGATGATGAACTTAGTGCCTTTAAAGCCTACGCCGAGGCGATGCCTAACAACTGTATTTTGTTAGTTGATACCTACGATACCCTAGAAGGAGTAAGAAAAGCCATTGAGGTAGGAAAAATACTGAAAAGTAAAGGAAAGGAGTTATTGGGAGTACGTATTGATTCCGGTGACTTAGCCTACTTTAGTATTGAAGCTAGAAAGTTACTGGATGAAGCGGGGTTCACTGATGCGAAAATTGTCGCAAGCAATGATCTGGATGAGAATATCATTAGTAGCTTGCGAACCCAAGATGCCAAAATAGATGTGTGGGGAATTGGCACTAAACTGGTTACAGCTTACGACCAACCCGCTTTGGGAGCAGTTTATAAATTAGCTGCTCTAAAAGAAGATGATGAATGGCGATATAAGATCAAGCTGTCTGAGCAGGCAATCAAAGTTAATAATCCAGGAATTCAACAGGTGCGACGATTTTTTACTCGTAAGAACAAAAGAAGGCAACTAGTAGCCGACATGCTATATGATACGTTGCAGCCACTAGAGGAAAAACATAAAATTATTGATCCACTGGATATTACCCGTCAAAAGATAATTCGTTCCAATGAAGTCGAGTTCGAGGAATTGTTGGTACCAGTATTTCAAGGGGGCAAAGCTGTTTACGAATCGCCAAAAATAGCGGATATCCGAGAGACTACCCTGAGTAATTTGGCTGAATTACCCTCTGGAGTAAAAAGATTTGTAAACCCTCATAGCTATCCGGTAGGCTTAGAAGAGAAACTATTTACCAAGAAGACTGATTTGATTCTAAAGTTGCGGAACCTAGCTTAGAAATAGTAAGGAGCCTAGGTGTTAGGTATTTTAATTCACTGCCTTCCAGCCATTATCGACTGTACACTATTTGTAAGTAATCAATTATTATCAGTCTGCTACGGTAAATTCTACGCTTCCAATTGATACATCAATATCGAAAGAAAGGATATTGGCAGCGCTTTCTTCGTAGAACTGATTAACGAATGTGTTCTTCTCAATACTTTTAAAAGAACGAGGCATTTTTACGCGACATAAGGGTGACTCACTAATTCGGATAATAATGGGGGTTTCTATTTCAGCAAAGGAAACTGAAAGTGAACCAGCTCCAATGCTCGCCTTCACTTGGCTATCATCGGACTGATTATCCGAGAAATGCATTATTAGCTTTCCGAACCCTATGTCGGCGATTACGTTCCGCGCCCGAGCCAAATTTAAGCGGTCTAGCTCAAGAGTACCTAGATCTACGCTAGTGTAGAAAGTATCCATAACGGCATTGTTGGGTTGATGAGCCGTGTAGCCAATTCGTAGTGAGGAACTTCCGGTGTTTACTTTTAGATTTTCTACAGCTAGGCCTGACAAATCCACTGTAGAGCTTCCCATACCGTAACGCAAAGATAAATCGTAGGAAACCTTTTTATTCAGATAAATATACCAAGGCTGTTTCGGCTTTTCACCTTCTTCGGAAAAGCTGCCTAGCATTCGGTCAGAAATGCTCGAGCTCAAATCAGCCGGCGTACTATCTTTAAAGTCTAAAGTGATATTCTGTACCATTTCCCTAGATTCGCTGCTGGAAACTGGGTGAAATTGAGATGATTGAGGGTAACCATAAATACTGACTGCAGTCGTATTAGAAGTAGCGTGAATACGACAATCTACTGTAGTAGCATTTACTTGAAGTGCTACTTTATCTTTTCCACCAACCTGAGTCTGAGTAACGTGATAGTGTTTCTTGTCCTGCGCTCCGCTTTCATCGGTGATTAAAATAGTGGCTACGAAAAATCCCAAAAAGACATATAACCTCATGTTGACTTAGTACGACAGCCAACTAAAAAAGTTATAAATGCCAGGCTATTTAAGATGAAGAATAGAGATCTATCGTGTTAATACAAAAGTTAGCCTTTTCTAAAAGAACTCCTTCATTCGCTCAAAGAAGCTTTTATCACCTTTGCTTGGTTGAGGCTGAAAATTAGGAGCATCCCGAAGACTCTCCAATGTTCTTTTTTCTTCGGAAGAAAGCGTTTTCGGTGTCCACACATTCACGTGGATTAATTGATCACCTTTACCGTAGCCATTAAGATCTTGAATACCTTTTCCTCGAAGACGAAGAATTTTACCACTTTGGGTACCAGGGTCTATCTTGATTTTAACTTTCCCATCAATAGTAGGCACTTCTATTGAAGTCCCCAAGGCAGCATCAATCAGACTAATATGCAGATCGAATACGATATTGGTACCGTCTCGCTTTAGATATTCGTCTTCCTTTTCTTCGATTACGATGAGCAGATCGCCCGGTACTCCTCCCCGCTTGGGCACATTACCTTTGCCTGACATGGAAAGCTGTATACCTTCACCAACCCCTTCAGGAATCTTTACCGGAATTACTTCCTCTTCTAAGTTACGACCTTCACCTTTGCAGGTACCGCAACGTTCGTCCACAATTTTACCTTCTCCTCCACAGTTACCACAAGTATTAGCTGATACCATCTGCCCCAACATGGTGTTCACTACTTTACGAGTCTGACCACTTCCATTACAGGTAGAACAAGTTCGTAAGGCAGTACCATTTTCAGAGCCATTACCGCTACAAGTATCGCAGGTAGTGTATCGTTTTACTTTTATCTTTTTTTCTACTCCGTGGGCAATTTCATCCAGCGTTAGCTTTAGCTTAATGCGCAAATTGGAACCCTGCCGTTGACGGGAACTACGCCCTCCGCCTCCACCGCCAAAGAAACTCTCGAAAGGACTGCCACTACCTCCAAAAATATCACCAAATTGAGAGAAGATATCGTCCATAGACATGCTTCCTCCACCACCAAATCCACCGGCTCCACCCCGCATACCATCGTGCCCAAAGCGATCGTAGCGTTGACGCTTTTCAGCATCACCCAATACTTCGTAAGCCTCAGCCGCTTCTTTAAACTGATCTTCAGCATCAGGATTATCCGGATTTTTATCCGGATGAAACTTGATCGCTGTTTTCCGATACGCCTTTTTAATTTCCTCTGGGGAAGCATCGCGGGATACTCCCAGAATTTCGTAGTAGTCTCTTTTAGCCATATTATTACGATCCAATCACAACCTTTGCGTAACGCAATACTTTCTCTCCAATAAAGTAACCGCTTTCAATAACATCGACTACTTTTCCCTTTAGTTCTTCACTGGGTGCCGGGGTTTGCACTACCGCTTCGTGGTACTCACTATCAAAGTCACTTCCCTGCTCCACTTCCATCCGAGTAAGTCCTTTCTGCTCCAGTATTTTTGCCATTTTCTGATGCACTAACTGAATTCCCTCATACATTGGGGCTACCGACTCATTCTCTTTAAAAATATCTAGTGACCGTTCAAAATCATCAATCACTGGAATTAAGGCTGACATAATATCTTCACTGGCAGTCTTAATCAAGTCGAGCCGTTCCTTGGCAGTACGTCGGCGATAATTCTCAAATTCAGCGTATAGTCGCAAGTACTTGTCTTTAGCCTCAGCAACAGCAATTTTTGGATCTTCCTCTTCCACTTCCCTTTCTTTCTCTTCTACTTCTTCTTCAAATGGGTTCTTAGAATTCTCCGTTTCGTTGGTTTCTTCTTCAGAAATATCGTGTTCTATTTCTTCGTTAGTGGCTTTATCGTCAGTCATAGAGTCTTGCAAATTTTGGTTCTCTTTATCTACCATTGTTTAAAACTTTTGGTTCAAGAACAAAGGGGAAACGACAACTTTTTTGCCAACCTCTATTTTATGACAGATTGGCAGAATTAAGCGTGCAATGTTTGCCAGATTAGATCTTTTAATTCGTCGATTTGGTAGTTCTGAGCCGAGGAGATAAATAAGAAAGGAATAGTTACCTCTATTTCTTCTCGAATAGCTTCCTGAAGTTCCTCATCCAATAGATCAGCTTTAGAGATCACCAACAGACGTTTCTTATCCATCATCTCCGGGTTGAATGATCCTAACTCGCCCAATAGTGTTTGGTATTCTTGATTGATATTATTGGCATCGGCCGGAATAACAAATAGAAGAATAGAGTTTCGTTCAATATGGCGCAAGAAGCGGGTTCCTAGCCCTCGGCCTTCGGCAGCACCTTCAATAATTCCTGGAATATCGGCTACTACAAAAGATTGAAAGTCGCGATACTCTACTACTCCTAAATTGGGTGTTAATGTTGTAAAAGGATAATCTGCAATTTCGGGTTTAGCGGCTGAAATTACCGATAGCAAAGTAGATTTTCCCGCGTTCGGAAGACCGATTAAGCCTACATCGGCTAAAACCTTTAACTCTAAAATAAACCAAGCTTCTTTGTCAGGCTCCCCGGGTTGAGCATAACGAGGAGATTGATTGGTAGAGGATTTAAAGTGATCGTTACCCAAGCCGCCCCGGCCACCTTCCAGAATAACCACTTCCTGCCCATCTTCCGTAATTTCTGCCACCTTTTCTTCAGTCTCCTCTAATCGAGCAATTGTTCCTAAGGGCACTTCCAATACTATATCTTCCCCTTGCGCCCCACTTTTACGCGAAGGGCCGCCCCCTTCACCATTTTTTGCCATTACATGTTTGCGGTACTTCAGGTGAAGTAAAGTCCAGAGTTGAGTATTGCCTCGCAAAATGATATGACCACCTCGGCCACCATCCCCGCCATCGGGTCCACCCTTCGGCACAAATTTCTCCCGGCGAAAATGAGCTGAACCCGCTCCTCCCCGGCCCGAACGGGCGTGAAATTTTACGTAATCAATAAAGTTTGCAGAAGCCATAGGAAATGGTTCAATGGTTTGAGTGTTCAATGGCTAGGAACCTAGGCCGGGGGATTGGGAATTGGGTGTTAGAAATTATTCATTACTTATTACATTTTACTTTCCACCCTCTACCCTTTTCCGGTCTCTATTCTTCCTACTTCACTACCTGAATTCTTACCATATTTGTACGATCTTCCCAGTGCAGCGGCATGCTAGCGGTGCTAATGTAGGTGTCGTTGTGGTGTAGCACTCCTTTAGATCGTAAGATTTTTTCCAAGTCATCGAAGGTCTCATCAGTAGAGCGGGTTCCGTCGTAGTAGAATCCGCGCAGCCCCCAATAGAGATTAATGATATTGAGCAACCGCCGATTAGAAGTGAAAATAAAAATATTGGCTCGGGGACGGTGGCCCGAAATTCTGAATCCGGTATACCCCGATTTAGTCATTCCTATAATGGCGTTGGCATTCACCTCCTTACTCAAACGACAGGCAGTTCGTACCAAATTATCATTATTGAAAGTAGGCGAATCTGCGGGAATATGAGATAACTTATCATATACGTCATCATGCTTCTCTACAGCTAAAATAGTTCGCACCATACTCTTAACCGTTTGTATTGGGTACTTACCAGAAGCTGTTTCGGCGGAGAGCATAATTGCGTCAGCCCCATCAAGCACGGCATTGGCCACATCATTGGTTTCAGCCCTAGTTGGTCGGGGGTTTTCAATCATACTCTCCATCATTTGGGTAGCGATGATTACCGGCTTAGAGGCAGCGTTGCACTTTTCTACCATCATTTTTTGCGCCATTGGCACATCTTCCATAGCAATTTCCACCCCTAGGTCGCCTCGAGCAACCATAAGTCCATCAGTAGCCTCAATAATCTCATCAATATTTCCTAGAGCTTCCGGCTTTTCTATTTTGGCAATCACGTGGGTTTCTTTTCCTTTTTCAGCGATAATATCTTTTAAATCGTAGATATCGCTGGCGTGGCGGACAAATGAAAGAGCGATCCAATCAACGTCGTGTTCTAGCCCGAAAACCAAGTCTTTTTTATCTTTCTTTGTAAGCGAAGGTGCCGAAATTTTAGTATCGGGCAGGTTCATACCCTTCCGCGACTTTAGTGCTCCACCGTATATTACTGTTGCTTTTACTTCGTCGCCTGACGCTTCGGTTACCCTAAGTTCAATTTTACCGTCATCAACCAGAATAGTATCCCCAATTTCTACATCAGTAGATAACGAAGTATAGGTAGTACTCACTTTCTGCGAGGTACCCAGCATTTCCTGACAAGTGACGGTTAGCGTTTGTCCAGGAACAATCTCTACTTCCCCATTTTCTACTTCGCCAATACGTATTTTAGGCCCTTGCAAATCTTGAAGAATACACACATTGGTTCCCAACTCTTCGTTTACCTCTCGGATGTATTTTATTACTTGCTGGTGTCCGGTATGATTTCCGTGAGAGAAATTAAGCCGAAAAACCCCTACTCCCGCTCTGACCAATTCAATCAGCATTTCTTTGCTATTAGTTGCAGGGCCTAGGGTAGCCACAATTTTAGTTTTATTAGAAGGTAAATGATCCATACTAAAACAATAGGTTATCTTTATTAGGGAGTAAATCTACCGAAATTTGTGAAAAGCTGTTGATATCTGGAGTTATTTTCAGGTTCTGACCGAGCTGCTTCAGACATATATGATTACCTGGATCATCCAGTCGGAGTAAAAAGTTCCACTGCATTAGCTCAGGCAGTAGTTGAACCGTTTCTGTCCCTTCCGGCACCGCTTGGTTTCTGAGTAATCGCCAAGTTTGTATACCTTGCCGATAGTAAAAATGCGAAAATGAAGCCACTGAATTTTCAGAGATTTTCAGAGTAATATCTGGCACTTTTATAAAATGACAGCAGCAAGTTTGGTTCAATGACCAAGCCAGCTTATATTCTTTAGAATTGGAACTGAGACCAAATAAAATAAAGTCGTACTGAAAATAGGTATCTAATTGCGTATACACGGATGAAGTTTAGACTCAGCTAACTGCGAAACTAGAACTAAATTTTTCAAGTTCGTAATTGGGTGCAAAAAAAGATTGAAAAACTTTCGTTTGACATTATTACATTAAATCTCTTTCTTTGCGCCGTTAACTATAAAATGCAACCAATATGTCTGAAATCGCGCAAAAAGTAAAAGGAATCATCATTGACAAGCTAGGTGTAGAAGAATCGGAGGTTACTCCGGATGCCAGCTTTACTAATGATTTGGGTGCTGATTCTTTAGATACCGTAGAATTAATTATGGAATTTGAGAAGGAGTTTAATATTTCTATTCCTGACGACCAAGCCGAAAATATCGCCACTGTAGGCCAAGCCATTTCCTACCTGGAAGAGAACGTAAACTAATAGATCACTTTTCCCTTTTGTATGAAGTCTCGGAGAGTTGTTGTAACGGGAATGGGCGCACTCACCCCCATCGGTAATTCAGTAAGCCAGTTTTGGCAAGGGTTATCGCAGGGAGTGAGTGGCTCAGCTAATATCACGCATTTTGATACTGAGAAGTTCAAAACTAAGTTTGCTTGTGAGCTGAAGAATTTTGACCCTACCGATCATTTTGATCGTAAGGAAGCTCGTAAACTTGACCCTTGCGCTCAATATGCAATTGTTGCTGCCGATGAGGCCGTAAAAGATGCCGCTTTAATTGAGAATGCCGCTGACCCCGACCGAGCTGG
>CAKZPJ010000717.1 GCA_937138955.1 uncultured Flammeovirgaceae bacterium
GCAAAAACATAATATCGCCTATGATCCAAACATTTACCCTAGATGATGCAGTACGTTACACGTACGACGAAATGTCGGCTGAAGAAGCCCGACGATTTGAAAAAGCGCTCTGCTTAGACAGCGAGCTGATGGACATGTTTCATAAACTGCATTCGGTAAAAAGCCGAATGGAAAACATATCTATTGATAAAGAGCCTTCTAACCAGACTGTCAACAGCATTCTGGCGTATTCTAAGACTTTTGATATTCGGGTGGCTGAAGAATAGCCACTTTTTTTATGACTAAGAAAGAGCGGTTTCAAGAGTTTATCTCCTACTTTACCGAGCACCAACCTGAGGTAGAAACTGAGCTGGTTTACCGCACTCCTTATGAGTTGCTGGTTGCCGTTATTCTAAGTGCCCAGTGTACTGATAAGCGGGTTAATATGGTTACTCCCGCCCTGTTCGAACAATTTCCTACTCCAGAACGTCTGGCAGCAAGTCATTTCGACGAACTGTTTCCCTATATTAAGAGTATCTCTTACCCCAACAACAAAACTAAGCACTTGCTCGGCATGGCTAAGATGCTGGTTGAGGAATTTGGTTCAGAAGTACCTAGTGATATACAGGAGCTGCAAAAATTGCCAGGGGTAGGTCGAAAAACTGCTAACGTAATCTCTTCCGTCATTTTCAATCAGCCCGCAATGGCGGTAGATACTCACGTTTTTCGGGTTTCCAAACGGTTAGGATTAGTCACTCAATCGGCTAAAACCCCGTTGGAAGTAGAAACGCAACTCGTTCGCTACATTCCTAAAGAACACGTAGCCAGTGCCCATCATTGGTTAATACTGCACGGACGCTATGTCTGTTTAGCTCGCAAACCTAAGTGCGACCAATGCAAGCTTACTCACTTTTGCCGTTACTTTAAAAATTTGGGATAAAGTGAATAACCCTTTGGCTAACCCACTCTGATTTTAACATTTGGCAAGTAGTCCTCACCTTTCTATTAAGGATAGATTGCCTAGTGTTAAGCTTGCTCCCACTTGCAGAAATGCGTAAACTGCGCTGATACGTAACCTATCTGTATTTATGAAAAACCTACCACACCATAAGCATTCCTTCTTTTGGATAGCATTCTTTTGCCTCATCTTATTTAATCATCTACCTACATTGGGTCAGTCTTCAACGCGTATTTTGTTAGATGCTGATACCGGTAATGAAGTAGATGATTTGTACGCGATTGCCCGGGCTTTGGTAGAACCCTCCTGGAATATTGTAGCTCTTAATGCTACTCACTGGCAAACTAGTCAGTGGGCTGAACCTAATACTATGGAAAATAGTCATCGGCTCAATCAGTTACTGCTGGGATACTTTGATGTTTCTGTACCCACCCGACGGGGCGGAGCAGCTCGGATGTACGACTGGGGTGATCAGGCTAGGCATTCGGCTGCCGCTTACGAGATCATTAAACAGGCCAAAGAAACCCCCGCTGGAGAAAAGCTAACCGTAGTGGCATTAGGTGCACTTACCAATGTCGCCTCCGCTATTTATATTGACCCTTCCATTGAATCGCGTATTAAACTCTACTGGCTAGGTAGCAGCTACGATTTTGACCAGAATATCTTGAAGCGAGTAGATTTCAACGCCATTATGGATGCTCAAGCATTAGAAATTCTGCTTACCTCCGAAGTGGAAATGAATGTTATTCCGGTGAACGTGGCTTCGGCTATGACATTTACCTTTGCTGAAGCAGAAGAAAAACTGTCCAATACTCATCCGCTGGGTAACTTCTTAGTAGATCGCTGGTACCAGCATCTAGACGGTAGTCGAGAAGAGCGTACTATCTGGGATTTGGCATTGATTGAAGCGATCATTCACCCCGAATGGGCAGAAAAAATAGAAGTGACCACTTCTCGCGACAGCGGTAACCGCAAGATTAACTATTATAGATCCATTGATACCAAACAGATGAAAGAAGATTTTTACAGTATCCTGATGGGCTATTTTGAGTAGTGACAATTTGCGTAACTATTCTTCCGTATCAGCTTATTCAGTATTCATCATAAACATTGTTCGTACAACCAGATCAACTATATTGCAAAGAACTTTTCACACTATTTTTATGCTCATGGATCAATCTATTGCCGAACTTTTTGAACTAGCCTTTGATGAAGAAGATATTATTGTAGAGTTGGCCGACGAAGAACTGCTATTTACCAATCAACCGGCGGGCAATCTGCAACTTAGTTCTGGTCAAATACTGGCGGGTGACCCCTCCCGAGCTACCGATGCACTTCAACTTACGACGACTGTTCCTACAGGAGAATTTCCGGTAGAAGTGGCGATTGCTGAATTTGCAGAAGGGGAAGAGATAATAGGCTATTTCCGCATTAAGTTTAGTGATAACGATCCCCAGCACTGGGAATCAGCGACCTACGTTGGTGATAATGCTAACGCAAGCACATTAGTAGAGTCCGGGATATTTATATTGGCTGATGCTAATGTTCTTTCCGACTTACCTACCATTGATGGTGAAGAACGGGAGGTTATAATGAATAAACTCAGTGATGCACTAGATGTAACGTACGAAGATGACCGAGCTTGGGCTCAAATAGTATTAGAAAGTGGCAATCTGGTAGCTTGTTCATCGGGCGATGGGGCCGGAGCGTATTCAACGTATATTGGTCGCGATGAGCAAGGAAAAATTTGCCGATTGTTGGTAGACTTTGCTTTGTTCGAGGAAGATGAATAGCAATGGCTGACGGACTGCCTAATTATGAGCTTCAGCAAGATCAGCAAGCTGTTCCATTCTCGCTCCGTACTATGGAAGCTATTGACCAAGCTAATCAAGAGCAGCCCGATCAACCTCATCGGCATTTCTACTACACCATTTTGTGGTCATTTGCGGCTACGGGTACACATATGATTGATTTCATTGATTACGAAATTAAGCCCAACCACATTTTTTTTGTTAGTCCGGGACAAGTGCATCAGGTGCGTACTGATCCTGATCCCAGCGGAGTTGTGCTACTTTTTACATCCGAATTCTTGCAAATGAACGGTATTCGGGAAGAGTTCATTGAGCAACTCAGGATTTTTCGTACCTGTGAAGAGAATCCGCCATTAATCGTATCTGAACCGCAAAAATCCACACTGCATCTTTACGTTAACCAGATGCAGCAAGCTCAGCAATTACCAGATTATCGCTACGAAGCTTTGGGTGCTTGGCTTAAGCTATTCCTGATTGCCTGTAATAACATTTGTGATTTAGAACCAGTACATCCCCAGCAACTGCAAGCCGGACAAACTATTCTTCAACAGTTCAAGCAGTTGGTAGAAACTCATGTTACCGAGTGGCATAAAGTAAGTGAATACGCTAGTCAGTTATTTATCACACCTAACCATCTTAATGATGTAGTGCGCTCGTTGCTGGGACAAACGGCTAAAGAATACATCCAGCGTCGCCTCACATTGGAAGCCAAACGACGAGCCGCATTTGAAGCAATCACCACTAAAGAACTCGCTCATAATCTTGGCTTCCGCGCCCCCTCCCACTTCACCAAGTTCTTCCGCGCCCAAACCGGTCAGTCTCTTTCTGAATTTAAGGCGAATCAATTATGGTGAAGGGGATAAGTTGAGGGCATATAGATTTGCTTTCATCGTTTTCCACCTTTAATGGTCAACCCATATTAGAGTCGCATTCTAACTCTCTATCAACATACCACCCTTCCACACATGTTTAACCCCTATTTCTCCGTTCTCAAAACCAAACAGCACCAGGTCGGCGGTCTGCCCTGCTGACAGTATTGTTTTCCTACCTAAAAACTGGGCAGGATGCACCGAAGCCATACTCCAGGCCTGATCCAGCGACGCTAATCGCTCAATGAGTAGGTACTGAACGTTTTCTAGTAATGATTTTGCCGCTCCGGCCAGTAAGCCCGAACCATCGTTTATCGCTAAGCGACCATCACTTTCTAATACTACTTCACCGCCAATGTGGGTAGTGTATTCGCCGGATGGCATGCCCCAAAACTGGGTGGCATCACTTATCAGTAGGGTCCGTTCTGGCTTCACTTGCATTACCACTTTCATAAAATTATTAGGTAAATGAAACCCATCAGCAATAATGCTAGCGTACAGTTTGTCTTGAGCTAGCTGATCCCATAATAAATTAGGGTGACGAGGAAGCTGGGTAGGAACCGCATTGCCCAAATGGGTAGAGAGCGTAGCTCCGGCTTCCACTGCCGCTGCTATCTGTTCAGAATTAGCCAGTGTATGCCCTAGCGCAATCTGAACACCCATCGATTGGCACTGCCGGATGAAGGAAGTCGAACCGTCCCATTCGGGAGCCAGCGTAATTAGTTTTATCCGATTGCCAGAAGCTTGCTGAAAGCGTTGGAATAAATCCCAATTGGGAGCTTGAATATGTTCTTGAGGGTGAGCACCGCGAGCACCATCTTGTTCAGAAATAAATGGCCCCTCTAAATGAATTCCACCTACACAGGCATCTACCAGTGGGTAAGCCTCACAGGCTTGGTTGAGGGTGTTAAGCAGATAGATCAGATTTTCGTCTGAGTTAGTAATCAGGGTAGGAAAGAAACTGGTTATTCCTTGGTTCAGTAGCTGATGAGTAGCATTCAGTAGGTCGGGCGAAGTGAGCGAAAGGTCATTAAAATCAATACCGTTAGTGCCGTTAATCTGTAGATCAATTAAGCCCGGCCCAATGTATGGTAATTGTTCTAGATCAGTATCTATCGGCTCTATTTTGTAGATAGTCCCGTTTTCAATCAGATACTCTTCTGCCTGCCCGGTCAGGCAATTGATACCGCGGATACTGGTCATGATTTGAGAAACCCTTCCTGCTGGTCAGTTCGAGCCGACTCAGTGTCGAGGTATAACTGACAATTCTGATGAGTTCGTAGAATAGAAGCGGGGCAGTCGGTTGAGATTGCACCGTTGAGGGTATTACCTACCGCCTCTCGTTTGGTAGGGCCGGGAACTACGCAGTACAGATATTTCCCACTCGTCAGCATAGGAATGGTCAGGGTGATGGCTTGGGCAGGCACCACATCCAGAGAAACGAAACAGCCATCGTTTACCTGCTGCTGCCGACAGCGCGCGTCCAAGTCTACTACCTTCACCAGTTTAGGGTCATCAAAGTCAGCGACAGGCGGGTCATTAAAAGCAATATGCCCATTTTCGCCAATGCCTAGGCAAACAATATCGATTGGCTTTTCCGCAAGTAAATTTGCGTAGCGTTGGCATTCTTTCTCTGAATTATCGTCTCCTTCAATCAGATGAACAGCTTTTAACGGAACCTGATCAAAGAGTTTCTCCTTTAAAAAGTTGGCAAATCGCTGAGGAGCATCCGTAGGTAAACCAATGTACTCATCCATATGAAAAGCAGTAATCTTAGACCAATCAATCTGATCGGATTGCGCTAAATAATGCAGCATTTCGTTTTGAGAAGGAGCGGCAGCGAAAATCATTCGGAGTTCGTCCTGCTTGCTCAGCAAGTCGTTTATTCTTTCTTCTACCACGCTTCCGGCAGCCTGACCCATTTTTTTTCGAGTACTGAATACATGCGTATGCATAGCAATTATTGATTAAGGTCGTTGATCATTTTATTGACGGGTTGAGGAACATTTTGATTGGGTAGAAAGCCAAAAGTCACATACACAATGGTTGAAACCAAAAGAGGCAGACTAACTTCTAGAGCTAAATTATTCAACTCAATATTCTTGGTGATAATAAATGTAATTAGTCCGGCAGCGATAGAGGCAATGGCGGCCGTTGAACCACAGCGGCGGAAGGCAGGAAGTAACCCGAACAATACGGGCACAGCGATGGGACCTACCAATGCTCCGAACCAAGTAACGATTAACCCGAAGACCCCCCCAAACTTTTCGTACTGAAGGGCAACAATGATGGTAAGTAACGTAAAACCGAATGTAGTGACACGAGCTATTCTTAGCGAGGTTTTAGCGGATTGCATCTTTTTAGATACCGCCGGAAGAATATCGCGAGTGATCACCGCGGCAATCGTATTCACATCCGAAGAAGTCATCGACAGCGTATTGGCGAATAGCGATGCGACTACCAAACCCACTAAGCCTACGGGCAACAATTCTAGCGTGAGTAAGCCATAGGATTGAGTAGGATCTTCCAGATTGGGTAGTAGTAGCGGAGCCGCCCAGAGCGGAAAGAGCAATATTAAGGGCCAAACTAAGTACAGAATTCCTGAAAGGCGGGCTGCTTTCTTCGCCTCACCTTCATTAGCCGATGAAATATAGCGGGTGGCTAAATTCCAAGTGCCACCGTTGTAGCTTAGAAAGTTGATAAAAAGAAAGGCTAGAGCGAAGCCGACGGTGTACGGATCGTTGAACAAATCGCCGTTCCCCGCCGGAAGTCGATCCCACATGCCGAAGACGGAATCCCAGCCTCCGAGGCGCATCACCACTACTACGAACATCACCGTTCCAGCCACAATCTGCACTACGAATTGAGCAAAGTCAGTGATGATTACAGCCCAGAGTCCACCGAAGGTGATGTAGATCAGCGAAACCCCGCCCGCAATCAAAATCCCGGCGGGGATAGAAAGTCCGGTGAATACTTCCAGAAGAATGGCAATAGCCGCCCACTTAGCTCCTACGTCAAATAACTTGAGTAGCACTCCACTCCAGGCCATCAGTTGCTGAGTAAACAGATTATAGCGGGTTTTCAAGTACTCCAACGGCGACTGAATACGAAACTGCTGCCGTAACCGCACCCACAGAACCGGAAAAACTCCGGCACTGGCAATGATGGTAAGCCCAATAGTAAACGCCCACCAAACGTAGAGCGAAAAGCCGTGGGTGTAGGCTAACCCAGCGTAAGCTACGAATACCGCTCCGCTATAACCCGACACATGGTGGGAGATGCCCGACAGCCACCACGGCAAACTACCGCCTGCTACAAAATAATCTTCCGAGTCCTGGTTTTTGAAGTAGGACCAGATTCCGATAACCACTAGCGTAAGAAAAAAGAGAACAACGACCAGCAGGTCAAACGAGCTTAACTTCATGGTTTTGGGTTATAGCTCGGCTTTCTCTTTCGCCTCGGTCATCACTTCTTCCAGTGTAACGGATTGCCCGTCCCGCTGCTTGCTCACATCGGCAGCCGTCATAAAGGCAAATATCTCTAGGGTTTCTTCGGCACTTACTGGAGGCTGGCCGGTTTTGAAAAAGTTGACAATTTCTACCAAAAGCGGGCGGTAGCCATCGTAGGGGCCGATGGGGGCGATTCCAGTTTCACCAAAGGCCGTACCGCCGTACCCCAGTTCGCCACTCCGCATTCCTCGGAAGGTGCCAATACGCCCGTCGTTCCAGTTGCCAGTTACTACGTCAACATTATCGTTATGCTGGCGAGAAACACTTTGGCAGCCAGTACCCATGACGGTACACAAGGTTTCTACTCCGTGGATACCGTACCAGTACAAATCGGGATGGGTAGATTCTAAATAAGCCGGACTGTAAGCATCGGCCCCGAGAACATTTCCGATGCTTCCTTTCACTACATCTTGCACCGAACCAGTGTAGCGAAGTGAAGATGAGGAGAACATCGGTACCCCGTATTTTTCAGATGCATTAAAGAGGGCTATAGCATCCGGTAGCGAGGCGGATATAGGTTTGTCAATAAATACCGGCTTTCCGGCTTCAAATACGGGTAGGGCTTGCTCCAGATGCCGTCGTCCGTCGTTGGTTTCTAGTAATACGAAGTCTACTTCATCTAATAAAGCATCAATAGAATCTACGATTTTCACGCCCAGCTCTTGGATTTCTTCGGTGTATCCGGGTATTCGCTCTACACTGGACTCGATGTCTTTACTACCGTGGGGGTAAGCCGCTACTACCGGACAGCCTGCTACATCGGCTTCGGCATTAGCATCGTTTAGCACTTTGGTAAAGGCTACGCTGTGGGAAGTGTCTAACCCGATAATCCCAACTTTTCCGGCTATCGCTTGATTTGTTAGTGAAGTAAAGATTGAAGGAGCTGCCCTGAAAGATCCACTAGATAATGCTGCTCCCGACAGCGAAGCAGATTTGATAAAATTACGTCTATTGAGTGATTTCATAGTTAGGTATTTCTAGATATAAGCAGTAGGGCGGAATTAAACTGATGAATGGTGATTTAATTGAATGAGGAACATTATTGCTGGAAATCTCCCTAACCCGTTCCACGGCGGCCACCTTTACGAAAGGGGGAATGTATAAAGGTATCTTTATCTTAGTGTTTAATGGCATATTATCTTATGGATAAAAAGTGACACCCTACCCGGCAAAAGCAATTTGATTCCTTACCCTAAGTTTACTTATCAGAACATCTACACACTGGGTTCCCAACCAGGTTCGTACTCTCGTCCCCAGAGTTTCATAGCTTCGGAGTCGTTTAAAATCTTTCCATTGCTAGGGTCACAGCTTAGCGTGCGCTTAGTACGATGAGCGATATTTCCCAGTTGACACAGTAGCACACTCTTGTTTCCATCTTCAATCTCGGAGTGCAGTTCCGCTCCGTCGCGAATGCCCTGGTAGAAGTTAGTTAAATGATCTACATCCAGGTCAAAGCCGGGACCGGTGGTATCCAGTGCTTGAGCCGATTCGTAAGTGACTCGCTTTAGCTCCTTGCCCTTATTATCAAAAGTAGCGTAGCCATTACCGAGAATTACCAAGCTTCCTTCCTCTCCGTGAAATGAGGCACTGGCTGACATCCCTTCAATATGTTGTCCGTTGCAACTTCGACCTTCCCAAGCGATGGTTTTATTATCGCTAAAATCGAAAGTGGTGATTTGAGTATCGGGGGTTTCCCAGTCATCATCGTAGGCGTAGCGCCCACCGCTAGAATTCACTTGTGTAGGATAATCTACTTCTAATCCCCAACGACAGAGATCAATAAAGTGAGTGCCGTTGTTAAGAATTTCCCCGGTACCCCAGTGCCAAAACCAGTGCCAATTGTAGTGAATAAGATTATCCTGGTACGGGCGACGCGGAGCCGGCCCCTGCCACAAATCAAAATCTAAACCCTCCGGTACCGGAGCGGGCTTCCCTTTACCGATTGACTCGCGAGTATTAGCGTACCAAGCCCGAGCATAGTAGGGGCGACCGATAGCTCCGTCTTTCACTGCCTGAATACCTTCCACTACCAAAGGCCACGACCGTCGTTGATTACCCATCTGTACCACTTTACCGTAGCGTTTAGCGGCTTCAACCAGTATTTCACCCTCTTGAGGATTATGGCTACAGGGGTTTTCTACGTAAACGTGCTTACCAGCTTGCAGAGCCATGATGGCAGCGGGAGCGTGCCAATGGTCGGGAGCGGCAATCACTAGCGCATCCACTGCAGGATCGTCTAGTGCTTGGCGGAAGTCTTTGATACCTTTAGGAGCGTTCTTCTGTCCGGCGGTAGTAGTGGCTTCAACTCCTTTCGTCATTGCGGCATCGTCTACATCACAGATATAGGCAATTTCGGCCTGGGGTAAGTTGGCGAATCCGCGAGCGAGAGCAGCGCCTCGGCTGTTGGTGCCCATAATGGCGACCACGATTTTTTCATTAGGTGACCCTTTTCTAAAAATATTGAAGGGTTGAGGGGTAAACAAAGTAGCCCCGGCAGAGGTGGCGGTAGCTTGTTTGATAAAATCTCTTCGGCGCATGATTAGTAGGTTGTTATGCAATTACTCGTATGAACTTAAAAAAATTTTGGACAAAATAGTGAGTTTAGCTGGTTTAATCCCTTACTATTTGATAGAAGGATTTGACTACTTGATACGAAACCTATTTTCTATTCGCAAATTTTCCGATAAATTAAGGTGACAGCCTCAATGTCAACTGTGACTAATTGCTAACAGCAGTCGTATCTGCTGTATCAACTTTACTATACATCTATCAACCTTCGCCTACTATGAAAACCCGTACTCGAGTCACTTGGAGCAATGTCATTAGCAAACATGAGGTAGAGCCTTTCAAGTACCTAATTCCCGAAAGCTTGAGAGATATTGCAGCAGCAGTACAAGATGCCGAAGACTGTAACCATCGCATTAGAGCCGTCGGCTCCGGGCATTCCTATTCGGATGTTGCTATTACCGATGGTCACTTGGTGGACATGTCGCGTCTGAACCGTCAATTAAATCTAGATAAAAGTAAGTTGCTACCTAAGCATCAAGAGAAATACCTGGTAGAAGTTGAGGCGGGCATCACGGTACAAACATTAAATCGCCAGCTTGATCGCCAGAAGTTGGCTCTTATTAATATGGGGGCAATTGATGAGCAGACTATTTCGGGGGCGATTGCTACTGGCACCCATGGTTCAGGTCGTAATGAACCCGCTATGTCGGGAATGGTTCGTTCATTGGTGATAGTTGCCGCGGAAGGAAAAATATATCGTATCGAACCCAGTGAAGGATTTACCGACCCTGCCCAGCATACTGACGCTGCTGTTGAGTTGATTCAAGATGACGATACGTTTTACAGTATAGTCGTTAGCTTGGGTTGCACCGGTATTGTTTATTCCTACATTATAGAGGTGCGTCCGCGCTACTGGCTTTATGAAAATCGTCGGCCCGAAAAGTGGTCGGAGGTACGCCAGAAACTAGCCGACGGTTCCATGTTCAATGATTATCCGATTACGATCAATGGGCAGTCAGTGAAGTACCCGGTTCGAAGCTTGTTTATCGTGGTCAATCCTTATGAGAAAGACGGCGATCATACCTGTATGGTAGCCCGTACTTTTGAGGTAGAGAAATTCCACTTTCGCACGTTGCGAGATCGTACTCGGAATATATTAGCTACCGTAGTAAGCAATATTCCTCTGGCGTATCGTATATCTCTTTTTGTAGTGAATAATCTTCCTAAGATTGTTCCTTCTGCCTTGGAGCGTTCGGTAACCGCTCTAAAGGATGCGACTTACGTGAACAAATCGCACAAGGTTCTATTCCAGGGGTTTGAGTACGTGGCTAGCCAGGGGCACGGAGCTGAATTTGCTTACAATCGGCACGAAACCAGATACTTAGAGGTGATGGATAAAATTTTCTCCAAAGTGAAGCAGCTTTCGGGAAAGTACAAGCTTTATCCCAGCTCAGCCCCCACTTTACGTTTCGTGAAAGCTTCACCTATGTATCTAACTCCTGAGTACAATACCGATGTATGCTATATTGGGAACCCGGTACTGGTACGACAAAAGGGAGCCGCGCTGATTCTGAATGAATATCAGGATATTCATCTGGACGCGGGGGGTAAACCTCACTGGGGTAAAATTACCAATCGGCTGGAGGGCCGTACCGAACTCATCCGGCAGTGGTAACCGAAAT
>CAKZPJ010000718.1 GCA_937138955.1 uncultured Flammeovirgaceae bacterium
TTTCATTACCGAAGAAGGCCGGTACGCACCAATGGGTAGCAGGCAAATATCTGGCTCACCCATCACTTCCCGAATCTCTGGATAATGACTATCGTAAGCCGAATCGCCCCCAAAGTAAATAGAAGTATCTTGATACTGAATCCAGAAACTTCCCCACAATTGGCGGTTCAAATCGTGCAGATAGCGCCGGTTCCAGTGCTTAGCCGGAAGAAATGTAATTTCTAGATCATCCTTCACCGAGAATCGCTGCCACCAGGCCGCCTCCTGAAACAGTACTGAGTTCCGCTTTTTTCCCAACAGTTTGCTTATCTCCAGCGGAAGCAAAAATGTCATTGCCGGATTTTGCTCAATAAGTTCTGCTATCACCTTTTCGTCAAAATGATCGCGGTGCCCGTGCGACATCAACAGATAGTCAATATCGTTAAGTGCTGAGATCGGGCAGGGTGGCGGTACCAGCCGTTTAATCATTGGCAAATCAGTAAGGCAGGGATCGGTTAACAAAGTAATTCCGCCAATTCTGATGAAAAAAGAAGCGTGGCCCAACCAGACAATCATATCTTCAGGGCTGCTCAAAAAGGCCGAGTTGTATATACACTTTACGCGAAAGTTGTCTTCTTTTTTTTCTTTTTTCTGCGGATTAGGCTGTAGCTGCCAACGTAGAATTTTACTGAAGTCGGGAGTACTACTTGCATACTTCGCGTGAACAAACTTTCCATCTTCGTACCATACTCCCCGTGCTTCTTTCTTTACGAAGGGTAAATTTTTATTATACCGAAAGTCTGCCATAGTTAGTATTGTGGGTTTTAGAGTTGGGCAGTGCAAGAATACAAGTTATGTAAGCGGTTTGGCTACGAACAGTGGCACCTCCAGAGCAATATTGCTTACAGATATTGTAACTCATACTTTTTTAAACTTCTATTGATATCTTTACTTTTCCACCAAGTCCTTTTTCAACGATATCGTACAATGTTTTCAAGGTTAGGTTACTCCCGTTGTTTTCTACCCTCGATATGTAAGCTCTCTTTTTATCTACCAGTTCGCCGAGCTGTTCCTGGGTAAGATTTTTTTCCTCTCGGGCCTTGCGTAACAGCAATCCTATTTTAAAGGACTCAATATTCCTTTCCAACTCATCTCTACGTTCCGTTCCCCTTTCGCCGTAAACGGTATCTTTAATGTCCTTCCAGCTTTTGGTGTCCATTTTATTTCTTTTTGTCTTCATAGTATGAATTCATTAGTCTAACCGCCTTATCGATTTCTTTTCTCGGTGTCTTCTGCGTTTTTTTCGCAAACCCGTTCAAGAGTATTACCAATTTTCCCTGATCGAAAAAGCAGAAAACGCGCCAAATGTTTGAACCCAGTTTAATCCGAGCCTCGTAAAGCCCTTTAGTACCAGCAATAGCTTTCAGATAACTCGAGGGAACCCTTTCGTACGTTTCAGTTATCTCAATGATCTTAAAAATCTTATCCTGAACCTTTTTTGGTTGTTTCAGCAAAAATTCCTCGAAATAACTTTTGTATTGAATTACCTCCCTGACTTTCTCCACCACTTAAAGGTAACTTAAAAGTTACTATTTACGAAACTTTATTGATGACTGAAAGTTGGGTATTGCTCAGTTGAGCTTAAGATGTTTTCCCCTTCGCCACCACATAAAATCATCTGGCACCAGCAAATTGCTAGTAGCATAAACAGAAAAGCTAAAGTAAAATCTAACTTCTGTGATATGTATTCTTTATTCGTTTGATGTTTTTTTAGCTTGAGCCTGACGATCTGCACAGCTACAGGCCGAGCTTATTTACGTTTTCTGTTCGTAATTTATTATCAGGACTTAGGATGTAGATTATGCAAATTGATTATCAAACCAGGCTTGTGGCTGAATGATGTTGGCAATAGCCTTATCGCTTAATTATATCTTTTAATCTTTCTTTGGCAAGTCCCAGCTCTGAGCCATTTATTTTATAAATTTCATAGGTTTGAATCCCATCAATCTTATCTTCCGCCAATTTGTGTTTAGGTCTTTCCGGCAATTGATCAATTTGAGTTGTTGGTAAATAGAATCCAATTGTTTCAGTATTGGCAAATTGTAAACCTCGTTTAAAATCTATCTCGATCTTTACAAAAAAATCAATTGAATCCATTTTAAATTTCAGTACTCCTTTTGAAAATGGTTCTGCTTTGAAAGTCTCAATTAGTTCATTAGTTATTTCAGTTCTCCTTTTAGGAAAGTATTTCGTGTTGAGATAATAAAATAGAAATTCTATTAATCCTACAAGAAGGAGAACAGCTATTATTTGTGATCCTCCAAAAAAATGGATTGCCAATGCTATAATTACCAAGATTAGTAAATGTCCAATAAAAAACTGTTTAAGATAGGCTTCCATATTCTCTTCGGTTACTGCCAACATCCGCATAGAAGCAGTTGCATCTATGTCTTCACTAAGCACTCTGCTGTAAATCCTTCGCTTGGTCTACCCAATTGTCGCGAGAGATACGACCGGGGAAAAACTCAATGGCTTCGTTTACCCGCTCTTTATCATCATCGGTAAAATTAGCGATTTGAGTAAAGGTGTAAATACCCAATGTATTGAGCTTCTTCTCTAAGAATGGACCTACGCCCTTAATTTTCTTCAGATCATCTTTTTCCGCTTCCGATGACCGACCAATACGGTCAAAGTCAATTTTCTGAGCGTTGGCCTTCACCCGCTCAAGAGCCTCTTCTTGCTTGGTTTTGGCTACAACTTTAGGTGGTTTAGCCTTTTTCTTTTTTGGTTTAGGAGGAGCTAAATTGGGTGCTTTAGATTTAGGAGCATCCTGCTTCTTTGGTTGGGTAACCGGCGCCGTTTTAGCTGCAGCTATCTTTTTTTCTGTAGGTTTTCCCTTTTTAAGTTGCGATAATTCTCGCTCCAATCCAGCTCGTTTAGATGTGCATCGCTCCAGTCTTCCTTTCACTTCTACGAACGCTCGCCGTTGTTCATCAGCCTGATGCTCGTGAACGGCTACATCAGAATTACGGGAGCGTCTTCCAAGAATAAAACCTAGAGCCGCAGAGCCAGATAGGAAAATCAAGATTTTAAGTAGATCAGCCATGAGTTATTGGTTAGTTTAAATATGGTGTTAAAGATATTTGATTTTGTCCAATAACCATAACACTTAGAACAGCAACACTTTAGCACTAACTTATTGATTAACAATAATTTCTACCCGACGGTTTTTACTCCGACCTTCGGGGGTATCGTTAGTGGCAACCGGTTGGGCCTCCCCTTCCGATTTGGTTTTAATTTGAGCTGGAGTAACTCCTGACCGAGCCAGTATCTCCTTTAAAAAATCAGCTCGCTCCTGGCCGTACTGTACATTCAACTTTGCTTCTCCTTTATTATCCGTGTGACCTACCAAAGTGATATTTCGTTCAGGATACTGTTCTAAATATAGCGTTAAATCCTGAAAATACTGGCGCAGCGAGTCAGATACTTGTAATGTGGTTGAAGCGGTTTCAAAATATAGCGGCTGAGACTGGGCAGTTAATCGAGCCTTTATTGCCTGAATACTATCCTCACTTAATGGATATTCGGTTCGCTTTCCTAACACTCGGAAGGTAACCCCATCAACCAGTGTGTCTTGTACAAAGGTTAGATCAATAGAAGGCACTGCCACTGTTTCAATTTGTTGAGGGCTTACCCCCTCTTGCTTCAGCCAATAACCCACTGCTTCACTGCGGGCCAATCCTAAATTTCTCAGTAAGGTGGTGTTCTTTTCGGACTCATCGTACCAGCCAATAATTCGGAGTACTTCATTGGCGTGTTGGTCTAAATAGATTACCAAATCGTTTAGTGCTTGCTCAGCTTGAGGCGGTACCTGTAGACTAGCTTCCCCCCGAGGAAAACGCACATTCTCTACCGCCCTAATATTGGCATCGCGTCCCTGCACTACCAGTTGCCCCCGGGGAAGAGAAGCAAGACTGCTTTCAAAAATATCGGGACGATTCGTATCGGCATCACAATTCTCCCATATCTCACACTGCCAGTAGTAAGCTGAAGAAGCTATCCAACTGATGAGAAGAAGAATTAATAGTAGGTTTAGTTTCATAGTCATTAGTCCACAGATGACGGTCAACAGTCAACGGTTTTCATCTCTTTCCCTTTTCTAGCCTCCTTTTTTCGTCTTCCCAACCTTCATATCTCACCCCCGGACAGGTTCCTGGGCCACTTTCATATTTCATATTTTTCCCCGAACACTGTCCGTTTTGTACGCATCTGAACAAAAATACAATGATCTGTCGAGGAGTCTTTATTTTTCGTAATTTTTTGGAAACAACTTGCTAATGATCTTAGTAAAAAATAGTAATTTGAACTGAAACAACATATCCAAATACACTAAATACTGTTTTTATGGGATCTATTGCTATACCCCTTCCGTCGGTCGGCAGCCAACAAGACATTGAAGTAGACATCCGAGTGAATGGTCAGCTTCGTCAGCAGAACTACCGAGTAGAAGTATTCTACTGGAAAGATTGCTACCATCGTCATAACCGAGCCGAATGTATTCGCGAAATTCTTAATGGGTACGACAAAGAGTGGCAGTTGTATTACATCGGCATGCCTACCGATGACTACGTGCCCATTACCTTTATGAAGCGAAGTGCTTGACTTTACAGTAGTTTCTGTTGCTTTAGCGCATCGCGCAGTTCGCCCATACCAGGGTTCTTCAACCATACGCCACCAATCTCTAATACCGGAAATTTAAGTTTTCCGTCGTAGTGGTCACGCACCCGCTGGGCGGCTTCTTCGTTGTTTTCCACATCGTAGTAAATAAAATCTACCCACTCCCTTTGTAAGAAATTTCTAAAGCCACTGGTCTTTAGGCACCAGTCAGCTCCGTATAAAACAGGTTGGTTGCTCATTGAACTACGCTTTTAGGGGTTGCTAGCATTCCGGCTAACCGTTCAGCATTAGCAATAATAAATGGAGCTACGGCCATTGTCAAGATCGATACCGCTAAAAATATCTGATAACTATTTTCAGTAATCAGTTCATTCTCCATTCCACTTTTGGCTAATATAAAAGAAAACTCACCAATTTGGGCTAAACCAAATCCTACCATCAACGAGGTACGAATAGGAATCTTTAGTGCTCTCGAAGCTAAAAATCCTCCCATAATTTTAACTAGCACAATAAACATAAACCAAAAGGCGATAGCGGCCGGCTCCGTCAGGAAGACTTGGTAGTCTAACAGCATACCCATTGAAATAAAAAAGAAACTAATGAACACGTAGCGAAACGGAAGAATACACGAAATAGCTAGGTGGTTATAATCCGTTTCGGCAATAATGAGTCCAGCGATAAATGCGCCCAGTGCAAGTGAGAGTCCCATTTGCTGAGTAAGTAGTGTGATGCACAGTACCACCAAAATAGTTGCAATCAGAAAAACTTCTTGATTTCGGGCTCGCATTACTTCTTTAAAAAACCGGGGAATGATAAATTTGGCTAGTGCCCAAGCAACTAAAGCAATGCCTACTAGCTTACCCAACATCAGCAAAATAGTCATCATTCCTCCCTCGCTCTTGCCCGCAATAATGGGAGTAAATAGCATTAGGGGGACAATGGCAATATCCTGAAACAGCAGCATCGCCAAAATAGCTTTACCGTGCGGGGTATTAATCTCTAACCGATCTTGCAATAATTTAATCACAATAGCAGTACTACTTAGGGCAGTAACAAAGCCCCAAAATACTGCTTCTGGTGCTTCACGGTCCATACCTATCATTAAGACAGCAGTGATACCGATAGTAAATAATACTTGAAGCAAGCCTCCCAAAAGTACGTAGCGCTTGATCTTCATCAGATTGCTAAACGAGAACTCCAGCCCTACGGTAAATAGCAGCAGGATCACTCCAATCTCAGCGAATATTTCAACGTCATGGGTATTTTTAAGCAGATCCAATGTGCTAGGCCCTACCAAAATACCAGTTACTAGGTAACCAATAATGTAAGGTACCTTAAGCAGGTTGCATAGCATCACAACGACTACTGCTACCGCAAACAGAATAGCAATATCGGTAAGCACCGGAATTTCAGTGACAGCGACAAAAATCATAGAGTAGATAGTAATAATGGGTTAAAGTAGTTTTTTGCTTATCGTAGCTAAAACCGCATGGTCATACAAACTGTTAAATATCGCTATTGTCAAAGTGAAAACCTACGTAAGGCTGGTTGGCAAAGCGGGAATCAACGCCTTAAATATAAAGCTTGGGGTAAGACTTTTCAAATGGGGTATACTTACGAAGCGCACAAGCCAGGTATCAAAGAAAAGATTGAACGTATGGCTCATAATGGCAATGGCATCAGAGACACAGCTCGTATGCTTCATATGAACAAAGAATACGGTGATCAGCTATCCGGGCGGCGTCCGCTGAAAAAAAAGCGAAGCAAGTGAGTTACACCAACGATAAATTCATCCGCAAGCTACCTGAAGAAACTGAGCGTATGGCCTTAAACAAACTTGATATAGAGGTCTGTGTATCAGCCGAATACGATGAGTAATGGAGTTTCGTTCAGGCCAAATCTCATCAACGCTGGTTATGGCCGGCGCGGTATGTGTTAGAAAAGACTACGCGTAAGGTACTCACTTTTACCCGGGGTGACGCTCGCTTTGGACGTCGTACGAATGCTACTTTTCAGAAACTCATCCAGTTACTCCCTCATCAGCGTATTGATCGGCTGGGTACTGACGACTGGAAAAGTTATACGAGCATTCGTTTTACACCAATTCACCGGATTGGGAAAGATTTAACTTGGCGGATTGAGCGGAAAAATTTAGACTTACGTACCCGAATAAAACGATTGACCAGGCGGACGATCTGTTTTTCTAAATCCGAGCGTATGCATGATGCCATAATCGGACGGTTCATCAACTTATATCTCTTTTGAAAACTACTTTAACCCATTACCCTTTTATTTATTCTTCGCACTAAGTGAAGCTAATTTTGCGTACCAAAAAGAAGTATGATCGTTAACGGCCTTTGTTGTGCTTACTTCTATTTTATTGCACGGACTTACGGCTTCGTTCGAAGTCAAAAAATTAGGAATAGAATAATAAATAGTAAGAGTGCTTACAGCTAGGAACTGCACTTAATAATACAGAACTAGATTTTATACTCAATTCTGCTCTTTAACTTCCTCCTTTTTCATAGCCGCATTAATAGCGGCTTTCTGAGCTATACTTTTCTGCTCAGAGTGACATCCGTATCCAGCTAATTCGCAAAATAAAGCAGGTATATCGACCAGAGGTAATACGTATTTGGGATGATCGCCAATTAAAGCATTTAGCGGAAGAACTGGGTCGTAAGCATCTTCAGGTGACTGAGCTATGGTAATTCCACCTTGCATGGTTGTTTCTAGCAACCCTTTCACACCATCTTTTAATCCCCCACTAAGTAGTACCGATACCGTTCTATCTTTATATTCTCTCACACCACTCTTGAGCAACACATCGATGCTAGGCCGCCAATGTTCATCTGAAGGCTCTTCGGTGTGAATAATGGTATTATTCTCTATCGTTAGATGATATCCTTGAGCCGGAAGATATATTGCACCTATTTTTACCTTATCTCCAGTATCAGGCACCTTTATTTCCAGATTACTTTTAGGCCTTAATACTTCAAGCAACCGATGTTTATAAACCGAGCTTTTCTGTAGGCGATGTAACAGGAAGAAGAAAGTAGCAGGGAAATGTGCCGGGATATTTTCAGCTAAAAAACGAAAGGCATCAACTCCCCCCTTACCCGATGCACCAATTAAAAATACTGGAGGTGAAGCCGGATAGTGCAATTCTACTGAATGATCGTCGGGGATATTCTCCATATTATTTAGTTGCTATATACAATACCTTTACGGTAAGAACAATGTTATCATCTTTTTATAATAATGTTAGCGGCTTTCATCGGTAGCTACTCTAAAGCTAAATTATAATGCAAGATTGAATGTTTATCCGACTAAGGGAGTACAGTTGCAATCTTGCTGAGCTTACAATATTAGATCATATCCAATATTTACCTATTCGCTAGTTTAACAAAATACTTTGAATAGCACTTACAGATCAATTAATAAGTAATGATTAACTAATGAAAGGTTTTTATTACTTTTCGTTAATGATCATTCATTCCTAAGTGAGTCAGCCGGGTTCGCCAGAGCCGCTCGGGCTGATTGCCAACTTACAGTTAGCAGTGCAATTAGCAGAGCCGCTAATCCCGCCACAATGAAAACCATCGGTTGTAACGTGATTCTGTAGGCAAAATCAGATAACCACTGCTGCATAACAAAGTACGCAATAGGCGAAGCAATAACTAGTGCAATAACAACGAGTATCGCAAAATCTTTAGTGAGTAAGTGTATAAGTTGTAGCACTGAAGCGCCCAATACCTTGCGTACCCCCACTTCTTTCGTCCGCTGTTCCGCAACAAACGTTACTAAGCCGAATAAACCTAAACAAGCAATAAACACTGCAATGCCCGCGAATAGCGTGAATATTTGCCCCTGTTTTTGCTCACTGCGGTACAGTTGGTCGTAGCTCTCATCCAGAAAAGTAAAAGCAAATGGATGCTGACTAACCATACTCGTCCAGGTGTCTTCCACTAAACTAATTACAGGCTTCACCGCCCCGGGGGTCATCTTAATAGCAATGATACGCTCATCGTTTCCCAGCATAATAGCCAAGGGATCAATCTCATTGTGTAGTGAAGCAAAGTGATAATCCTCTACCACTCCCACCACTCGCCGAGGAATTGTATCAGCGAAAGGGTTGGTCACTTCTTTTCCCAGAGCTTCTTCGGGAGACCACTCTAATCGGCGCGCGGCAGTTTCGTTAATAATGATGGCTTCCGCCTCATCAGTCTGACGATCCTCTGAGAAATTTCTCCCGGCGAGCAGAGTCAGCCCCATCGTTTCCAGATAGTTTTCGTCCGTGAATAGCGTATTCATAATAACTTCTTCCTCATGCCCTTGCACATCAAAAGTATACAAATCATGAAATCCGCCCGGCTCACCTGAGGCAGTAGTCACCTGAGCGATACGAGCATTTTGACGAAGTTGGTCTTTAAATGTTTCTCGCTGTTCGTAGATTTCATTATTGTCTATCTCCAGTAGCATAACTCGCTCTTTGTCAAACCCTAGCTGTTTGTCTTGCACATAATCCATTTGCTGCACCACCACCAGTACCGCTACCATCAGCACAATGGAAATAACAAACTGAAATACGACTAAGCCCTTGCGGAGATAGTTTCCTTTCGCCCCAATCTGATTGCCCCCTTTTAGAGCTTTGGCGGGCACAAAGGCCGATAAGAACAGTGCCGGATAGCTCCCCGCCAGCAAACCAACTACCAATACTGTCCCGAACAATAGAGCCGGAAAGGCGATACCGTCGTCTAGCGAAAGTGTTAGGTTAACTTCGGCAAACTGATTAAAGAAGGGTAGCAGCACCGTCATTAACACAATAGTAAATAGCATGGCAACAAAAGCCGTTAGGAATGACTCACCAAAAAACTGATAGATCAAATCGGAACGGTTGGCTCCGAGTGACTTGCGTACTCCGACTTCAGTTGCCCGCCGAGCGGCGCGAGCAGTAGCCAAATTCATGAAGTTGATACAGGCAATTAGCAAGATAAATACGGCTACTACTAAAAAAATATAGGTCATTGCTCGGTTCCCATGCTTCGTCCACATATCAAACTGAACGGTATTGGAAAAGTAGATTTCGGTAAGGGGCGACAAGGTAAGCCCGAGCCGAATACCCAATCGCTCAAAATCATCGCCTAAATACTTCTCCATAAAGGCTGGAAACTGCACTTCTAAAGCGGCTTCAGTCACTCCTTCTTTTGCCAATACGTAAGTCACCATATTATTATTCCACCAACCAGTGAACCACTCCTCTTTTTCAAAGAGATGAACGGATGTTAAGAAATCAAATGTAAGATGAGAGTTCTCGGGTACCGCTGCCAGCACTCCCGTTACTACCAAAGGATACTCGTTTTCGTACTCCAGCTCTTTACCAATAGGGTCTACGTTACCAAAGTATTTTTGAGCCATCGCTTCAGTAAGCACCACACTACCTGGTTCACTTAAAGCCGTTGCTGGATCACCTTGAAGGAGAGGAAAGGTGAATACCTGAAGAAAATCTCGTCCTACGAAGCTAATATCATCGCCAGTAAATGCCTTTTCTCCAGCAATGATTAGGCCCGAACGTGGCATTACCCGCACCGTAGCTTCTATCTCTTCCGAAAAATCATTGAGCAAAGCTTCCGCATAGGGTGGCGAAGTAGGTCCAACCTCTTGATAGCCGTCGCGGTCAGTAGTTCGATATACTTTGTAAATACGATCTTTTTTCTGGTGAAACTGGTCGTAGCTTTGCTCATGCTGAACGTATAGTGCAATGAATAAGCAACAAGTGATACCGATGGCTAGTCCCAGCACGTTAATGCCCGCATATAACTTATTTTTTAGCGAGTTCCGATAAGCAGTGAGTAGATAGTTTTTGAGCATAGTAGTTTTTGTTTACCAGTAAGGTTACAATACCAATGCCAACGCTATTTTAGCTCGTAAGCCCCGTTTTACCCAGTACAGAATGATCGGAACCGAGCGGCAAGTGTTCAATATCGGACACAGCTTAAAAAGCCACGATCGTATTTAGGGGAGTTTCAGTCGTGAAAAGTCTAAAGCAAAACCAGGAAGAACTGGAGCAGCCGAAAGGTCTGAATTAAAGTCTTCATGCTGCTGAACCGCTTGGTTTCTTGAGTAGATATATACTGTTTTTTCATCTAGAGCAATCAGCCAACCTAGTTGAACTCCGTTCTTTATCCAGTTTTCCATTTTTTCCTGTAAGTCAACCAAACGATCGGTCTTCGACTTAAGCTCTACGATGAATTCAGGGCAAACTGGGGCAAACTGTTCTTTTTCAGCTTCAGTAAGTTGATGCCACTTTTCTAGCGAGAGCCAGGCTGCATCGGGTGAGCGCACTGACCCGTCGGGCAGGGTGAATCCAGTAGAAGAATCAAAGGTAACTCCTAGCTGGTGTTGTTCATTCCACGCTTCCAATTGATAAAGTACCTTATTATTGATAAATCCGGTACTAGTATAGGTTGGAGACATAATGATAATTTCTCTTTGAGCATTTCGCTCAATTTTTAAATCGCGGTTAGCTTGACAGAAGCTGAAAAACTCCTCATTGGTCATCTGCTCTTCCAGTCCCCTTAAAGTAATCTTATCCAACATAGATATTAGCTGTTACGATAGTAAGAAAGATACGACTTATTAATGGGCCAATCAACTGGTATGAAACAATCCTGGCCGTCTTTCTCTATTCGTACCTAATTGCTTTTATCGGGTTTATACCTAATTCCTTCCATTCCAATACATCAACATTAGGTAAGTTTAGCACAGGTGGCGCTGCCGATTACCTGAAAAAGTATTATTAACTGAAATTAAACTGATTTGTGAACCGTCATCAATCGTTATAATCTGTTTTTAGCAAACATTCACTGCTTAATCTATGCCCCACTATTTGGGGGATTTTTATTGAAACATGCCAAACAAATAAGATTTTCCATTGGTGGCAGCTACCGTTATTCGTAAATTTCTCTATTATACATTAAACCCCTAACTCACCTACTATGAGCCGCAACTATTGCTTACCACTATTAATCTGTCTTATTTTTATATCGACTGCTACCTTCGCTCAGTTAATTACGCTACCCCCCAGTGGGGATAATCAGAAAAGTGAAGTAACCCAATACTTGGGTTCGCTGGCTAAAGTAACCATCAATTACAGTAGTCCGGATGTAACCTCGCCCAGCGGAGATGATCGTACCGGACAAATTTGGGGGCAGGTAGTGCCCTACGGACTGAACAACCTGGGATTTGGTACTGCTACTGAAGCTCCTTGGCGAGCGGGTGCCAACGAGAACACGACTATTACATTTTCTCACGATATGCTGGTGGAAGGCAAGCCCATTGAAGCAGGCACCTACGGATTGCATATGATTGTGAAAGAAAGTGAGCCGTGGACGCTGATTCTTTCTAAGAATACCTCGGCCTGGGGTAGTTATTTTTACGACGAAAAGGATGACGCTCTGCGGGCCGAAGTGCAACCCGAGGAAGGCGAATTCCACGAGTGGCTCACCTACGAATTCACCGAACGTCAGCCAGATCGAGCAACAGCCGCCCTAATGTGGGAAAACAAAAAAGTACCCTTCACGATTGCGGTGCCGGATATAACCGCTTTGTACTTAGATAATATGCAGCAGGAACTTCAATCTACTGCCGGGTTCAGCTGGCAGGGTTGGAACCAAGCAGCAAACTTTGCCCTTCAAAACGATACACTATTAGACCAAGCACTAACTTGGGCCGAAAATGCGGTTAGTATGCCATTTATCGGACAAGAGAATTTCAACACACTCCAGACTAAAGGGCAGATATTAGATAGGCTCAAGCGAACTGAAGAAGCTGAAACAACACTACTGCAAGCAGTAAACCATCCTACCGCCGGTCCTGGCCAAATTCACAGCTACGGACGCCAACTGCTGAACCAAGGAGAGCAAGATAAGGCATTAGAAGTGTTTAGACTTAATGCTGAAAAGCATCCGGACACCTGGCCGGTAAACGTAGGATTAGCCCGAGGGTATTCTGCCGTAGGTGAATACAAAAAAGCGTTGAAATACGCTAA
>CAKZPJ010000719.1 GCA_937138955.1 uncultured Flammeovirgaceae bacterium
TGAGCAATTATCGCAGATTCTAGAGAATCCACACAGATTTCTAGTACTTTTTTCATCTTTTCAAATTTGCTTTATCAATTTAAGCATAAAAAAAGGAAGCCATATAGACTTCCTTTTTAGTTTGTGCTTGTAGTGATTCTATTCAGCGTCCCACCACACCCGAGTTGTGAACTCATCGGCACCTTGTCGGCTTAGAACAGAATTTACAGATTCACCATTATTACCGTATTCACCTTCAAAATAACGTAACCGTCGGGGTATTTGCCCATTGGTAATATTACCCGGATAATCAGTTGGAGTAAGTTCCGGATAACCAGTCCTTCTCCAATTGGCCCAAGTTTCATAATCATTTAGAAAGGTAACTACCCAGTACTGCTCACCAATCTGCTCCATGGCTGTTGCTTGGTTAAATGGATTTTCAGCTAAATACTGCGTTATGGCTTCTTCTGAGATTGTAGTTGACTCACCGTAAATCGATAAGTATTCCATCGCCGCTCGCACTCCATTGTTGTAGTGCTCTTCAGCGTTTCCACCATTCCATCCTCTCAGTGCTGCTTCAGCTAGTAATAGTTCTACTTCGGCGTAGTTTTGAAAGTACATCGGAGCACTTACCGTAACCATATCTGGGTTGGTAGTTGAATACGTATTTAAAGATACTGAAGAGTCAGCCGGCAGATTTTCGTATTCTTTAATCGTGGTAACATCAAAGCCGTTAGGAAGCCCGTTATAGACGTCTTCATCGTTAGTAGTAGCAAAAGCTTGCAAACGAGGGTCGTTGGTATCCATTAAGTACGTGATGAAAGTATCGCTTAACCGTTGGTTATTATCAGCTAAAAACACTTCACCAATACCATTTCTATTGATTCCACCGGGGCCATCAGTATGTTGAATGAAAGCGTTGTCGGCGTTGCTTTCCATTAGTCCGCCAGCAATAGCTTTAGTTACATACTCCTGAGCCATTGCGGGGTCAACCTTGGTTAAGCGCATTGCTAAGCGTAGCATCAGCGAATTAGCGAATTTCTCCCACTTTTGTAAATCACCTTGGAATACAACATCCTGCACTCCGCCAGTACCCAAGTCATTCAGGTCAGGATTGAAAGTGCTTGGTGCTTGTTCAAGTTGCATTAACATATCCGCGTAAATATCTGCCTGAGCATCATACGTTGGCGAATAAACGTCATCATAAAATCCTCGCCCAGATTCGAAATATGGTATATCACCGTACATATCCGTAAGTCTTGACATACCTACTACCCACATGATACGAGCTATTCCGTACACATTACCTTTTTCAGGGTCATCTTTGGTTTGCTCTAAAACGGCAGATAGCAACTTAACGTAGCTAGGATAGGCTCTTTCAAAGAGAGCACCGGAGTATTGGGCATTGTAAAGGTACTTATCGCCCGACCAATAAGTTGCCAGAGCAGCCATATGCTGCATCATGGTTGAGGAATAGATTAAAACTCCTCGCCAATTCTCATACCGACCTCCGGATACATTAAGCATAGAGTTCGCTAAAAGATACGAAGGGTCTATCTCATTAGCCGCGTTAGGATCAATATTCAGATTAACTAGTTCTTCGGTATCACACGAAGAAACAAGCAGTAGTCCCGCAAACAGGAGACTCAATAATTTATAAGAAAATATTTTCATAGCTTATTTATCTTGAGTTATTAGCCAACTCATTAAAATTTGATATTAACATTAAAACCGTACGAGCGATACTGAGGAATACCAAACCACTCGAGTCCTTGGCTATTATTGTTGACGTTATACGTAGATTCAGGATCGGTATTTTCCACGTTACTCCATAACAGTAGTAGATTACGTCCTACAAGAGAAACATTTGCGGCTGTAAACGGAGTATTTTGTAATAATGACCCAGGAATGGCGTACCCAATTTGTATTGACCGCAGTTTGGCGAATGAAGCATCATAAATAAACTGCTCGGTAATATCACCTGCTATACGAGAATAGTAATCTTGTACATCTTCAGGAGCAATATTGAACGTGGCCGCTTCGCCATCTTGATCAACTCCGCTGAAGCTCAGCCCTCCTTCTCTACCTTCCAAAGTGGCCTTATGCAGACCATTACCGAATCCTGATAAGTTGGTACCAGAGAATAAATCACCACCAGTTTTTATATCAATTAGAGCACTGAAGGTAATGTTCTTGTAACGGAATGAGTTGGTAATACCCGAAGTAAAGTTGTGTATCCCGGAACCTAATAGCTCAATATCGTCGGAGCGAACTGGAAGGCCGTCAGCATCATATACCTTCTGACCATCAATGGTCTTATGACGACGCCCCCACAAAGAAGCGTAAGGATAACCTACGGCGTGGCGAACAAATACGTTACGAGAGCGTGCTTGATCACCCGCTAAAAAGTCAACACCTTCGGCTAGTTGCAGTACTTCGTTGTTGTTCTGAGCCATGTTGAATATAACCTCCCAAGTGAAGTTAGAGGTAATAACTGGTTGGGCAGTTACTAAAAGCTCTATCCCGGAGTTACGCATCTCTCCTACGTTTACTACTACGCCAGTGAAACCGGAAGTTCTTGAAATACTAGCACTAACAATATCATTTTCAGTTAAACGATCGTAGTAAGCAAAATCAATTCCTAAGCGATCGTTCAGAAAACGAACATCAAACCCTAGTTCAGTTTCAGTTACCGTTAATGGTTGTAAAGCTGAATTAGGAATGTTGTTCTGAGAGATATTGGCTAGAGCAGCTCCCTGATGTCCCTGCCCTACTAAACCATAAGTAAGTGCAATGTTGTACGGGTCGGTGTCACCGCCTACTTGTGCCCACGATCCGCGTAGTTTACCAAATGACACCCACGACGGCATGGCAAGTGCTTCGGAGAAAACAAAGCTAGCTCCCACTGAAGGATAGAAGACAGAATTGCCATCATCGGGTAAAGTAGAAAACCAATCGTTCCGGCCAGTCACCGTAAGATATAAGAACTCATTGTAGCTAAATTCCGCTGACCCGAATAATGAATTGATTCCCTTTTCACGAAAGCTTAAACCAGGATTCTGGTTAGCTGCGTTGCTAATTGCGTGAAAAAATGGAATGTTAAATTGCTGACCGTTCAACGTTAAGTTCTCGTCGAATCGGCGCATGTAGTTACCCCCTACAAATGCGTTTACCCCAATACGACCGAACTCAAGGTCGGTACCTAATAAAAAGTCAGCGTTTACTTCTTGTACAGTACGATCACCTTCAATGATTCCACCCAGAGGCTTGTAAGCAGTTCCAAAAGGTTCTAGGTTAGTTCTACGAGTATTGAACCGGTCAATACCGACTCTTCCTTGTAAATACAGCCAATCTGTAAAATCATAGCGTAGTAAGGCTGAGCCTATTAAACGGTTACGCGTATCACTATTGACGAATTGATAAGCCGCCCAATAAGGATTGGTCTGAAACACATTATCACTGAATTGCAGCTCAGTTCCATCTCCAGCCGCTCCCAGCTTACTCGGGTCGCCACTTAAGCTATTTACATCAATATTACCCGGAAGAGTAGCCACGGCAAAGTTTGCGTTACCGGGTGAGTCTGATAGTCGAGGTCGGTTATTCGCATCTTCAATACTGTACTGCGCTTTGGCCGATAAAGTAAGCTTTTCAGCAAATGTTCCGTTTACATTCATCGTAAAGTTTTTACGATTGTAGCCTGCTCCGGGCATTACAGCACTATTATCTAGATTAGAAGCAGAAAAACGATAATTCGCTGTTTCATTTCCGCCGTATAGCGATAGTGTATTGGTGAAGGTAGTACCGGTTTCAAAAAATGCTTTGTAGGGATCACCCGTGAAAGAGTATGGCCGTTCGGTTCCATCAAACTGTACCACATTGCTACCATCGTAGCGACTACCCCAGGAAGATGCTCCGAATGCTAATGCTTCGTCTTGGGTTGCGGGTGCAACCCCTCGGTTTCCTTGTCCGTATTGTTGTTGCCAATCGAAGTTGTTAATGATATTTTCAAATACCAAGTTTGAGTTTAATTCAACTCCTATTCCTCGGCGAGCACTTCCTTTCTTGGTAGTAATGAGAATTACCCCATTAGAAGCTCGCGAACCGTACAATGCCGCCGCAGTGTTACCTTTCAACACGCTGATTTCATCAATGTCATCGGGATTAATACTGGATAGACCATCTCCCGAGTCAGTACCACCCCACATACCAGCTGCTCCTAATTGAGTATTATCAATCGGAACACCATCAATTACGTAGAGAGGCTGATTGTTCCCACCTAATGAGCTATTCCCTCGAATAACTACCCGCGATGAACCTGCTGGGCCCGTAGCCGCACTGCTAACATTTACACCGGCAACCCGACCTGAAAGAGCATTACCTAAGTTAATCTCCCGTGCTTCTACCAGTTCTTCACCCTTAACCTCACTCACTGAGTAGCCTAAGGATTTTCGTTCTTTTTCTACCCCGAGTGCTGTAACGACAATTTCGCTAAGCTGGGTAAGGTCAGGGGAAAGAGAAAAATCAATTGTGCTGCGGTTTCCAACAGCTTCTTGTATTGATTCGTACCCTACTGAGGTAACAACAAGTATAGCATCCTCATCAGGAACCGCAATTGAATATTTCCCTTCCACATTGGTAACCGTTCCGATAGTTGTTCCTTGAACTAAAATGTTAACTCCGGGAAGAAGCTCATCAGTAGAAAGATCCGCGACCGTTCCAGAAACAGTTTGCTGAGCATAAGCTCCAGTACTTACTACAAAACAGATTAGCCAAAACAGCCAACCGCATGAAGCTAGTAATTTTCTAATAGATAGATGTTGATTCATAAAGAATAAGTTAGAATTGTAGTGAATATTAATGCGCAATATTGCACAATGAAATGATTTAAACAATATTTTATTTCTATGATTAAAAAAGACCAAAAAAAATGATAAGTGAGGATATTAGGTCTATACAACGTCCTTAACTACCTGTTCAGCAACTAATTGAGACGTTGGCCGATCCCCCACCACTCCTTGCAACTTAGCGTAAGAATGAAGTAGATTTCTTCGCTCTTCGGTTTCCGCTAGTAGCTTCATACTCCAGGCTACCACATTATCTACCGAGAAGTCTGATTGAATAAGTTCAGGCACAACTTCGGCATCCATAATTAGGTTAACCAATGAAATATATGGAACCCGAATCAAGGCTCGAGCGATTCGGTAAGAAAAAGTACTGGTTCGGTACACCACCACCTGGGGCACTCTAAATAAGGCTGTTTCCAGCGTTGCCGTTCCCGAAGTGACGATAGCTAAATGAGCTATGCTAAGCACTTGGTATGTTTCATCCGTGACAACACTGATCTGAGGATGAGAGCGAATCGGGTCGTAAAATAAAGATGGCAGGTTTCCTACTGCCGCCACTACAAATTGATATTCAGGAAAATGAGGTATTACTTCTAATAGGGTATTTAGTACATTATGAATCTCCTGCTTACGGCTACCGGGAAGAAGCGCGATAACTGGTTCGCTACCAATTTGATTTTTTTCACGAAAGGATGAATCAGGCTCAAAATTTCGGATGGCATCTTTCAGCGGATTGCCCACGTAGGTAACGTTTACTCCGTACTTCTGAAAAAAAGTGGGTTCAAAAGAAAGAATGGAGAACACACGGTCGGTATACTTACGCAGCTTGTGCGTTCGAGACGCATTCCAGGCCCAAGTTTTAGGCGCGATATAGTAATAAACTTGCAAACCCTTCTCTTTCGCGAATCGGGCAATACGGAGATTGAAACCGGCGTAATCAATGAGAATAACGGCATCAGGCTGAAACTTGAGTAGGTCAGCCTGACAGAAATTGAGGAAACCTCGAATGGTGAACAGGTTCTTTAGTACTTCCCAAAAACCCATAAAGGCTAAATCGCGGTAGTGCTTTACCAGAACTCCGCCCGCTTCTTCCATATCGTCTCCTCCCCAACAGCGAATTTGAGCCTCTGAGTCCAACTTTCGGATCTCCCGAATTAGGTTTCCCCCGTGCAAGTCGCCCGAACGCTCTCCAGCGACTATATAATACTTCATAGGTTCAACATCGGTTCTGGATGCTGTTGTGTGGCTGCTTCGGTAGTCACTGGCTCTAAGCCCTCTCCAAAAAACTCCACATAATTGTTATGAGTCTCAAACAGGCGGATAGAGTGTAATTGCCCTCGGGGAGTGATTTTGGCTACTTCGGGAGCAAGTATTTTCCAGAATTCTTCTACCAAAATCTCGCAACTAGCCATTTTACCCTGCATGAAGTCTACATCTACATTGAGATTTTTATGGTCTACTTTCTCAATAATTGTGCTTTTGGTCACTCGGCTTAATTTCTTCAGATCAACTACAAAGCCAGTTTCCGGATCGGGCCTTCCCTTTACCGTGACAATCATTTCAAAATTATGCCCGTGCCAGTTCTCATTAGCACAAGGCCCAAAGACTTCTTCGTTTTTCTCTCGGCTCCAGTTGGGATTGTATAGTTTGTGAGCCGCATTAAAATGCTCTTTCCGACTTACGTAAATCATCTCGATTATTCAATTGTTAATAGCTAGGTGCATGGGGCTGGGATCTAAGGGCTTGGTACATGTACTTTATACTTCCAGTTTCTGATTTTATATTTCATATTTCGCACTTCATATTTTTTTCCACTCCTTCCTCCACGCTCCGAACCCCTTGCCAACTCCCTCACCCTCTACTGTTTATTAACTTTTTTGCAAATATAAACAATCCTCCTGCTATATTCAGTTCTTAAAAAGAATCGTAAAGCCTTCAAATTATGATGGTAATTTTGGGAGCTCAGTCGCTACTGGGTAATGTACTTATAAAAAAATTAAGCAATGAGAACTTTAACTATCTGGTTTTAGTAGATGAAGATTCATCAACAGAAAAGGAATGGCTAGAAGACATTCAATATTGGCATCAAGTTTCAGATGCAGACTCTCTCGACTGGGTGGAGGAAAATGCTGAGGAAATTGAGTTCATTATTTGTTGTTCTCCGGTTACTAACGATGCACGATTGGCTCAGTTTGTCTCTCTGTGGAACTTAGGGTATCAGCATCAGATTCCAGTAATTGGTGTGGGGAAATCAGAGAAGGAAGTAAAAGAAATAATTTCTACTGAACAGTCACCATTTTTTTGGATAATACTACTTTTACAAGAATTTTACGATCCCTACAAAAATGAGCAGAAATCAACTGAAAGCAGTTCTACTCAGCAACTAACCTCATTAACCGAAGTAGCTGAGGCGATTTACTACTTCATCCGAAATCGCCAAAATTCCGGTGTCCGAACCATTGAGTCAGCACTAAGTCTGTTACCGTAAGTTAACGAACTACTTGAGCTTGAGAGTGACTGATCGCTGTTGATTCTGACTAAATTCCACTAAGTTTACCCTAAAATTAATGAACGATGAGTATTGATGAATGATTAAAAACCTTATCACTACTCATTATTCTTTGCCGCGATGGCATCAGTCATTATTCATTACTTACCAACATGGCAGACTATAACTTTCAGGAAATAGAAAATAAGTGGCAAAAGCACTGGCGAGACGAAAATATTTATCAAGTTTCAATTGATCCATCCCGTCCGAAATACTACGTGTTGGATATGTTTCCTTATCCTTCAGGCGCAGGATTACATGTGGGGCATCCACTGGGCTATATCGCCTCGGATATTGCTAGTCGCTACAAAAGGCTCAAAGGCTTTAATGTGCTGCACCCCATGGGTTTTGACTCTTTTGGCCTACCTGCCGAACAATATGCCATTCAAACCGGACAGCATCCGGCAATCACTACGGCGCAAAATATTGAACGCTACAAGGAGCAACTTGGCAATCTGGGATTTTCCTTTGATTGGAGTCGGGAGGTACAAACAAGTTCCCCCGACTTTTATCGCTGGACACAGTGGATTTTTATGCAGTTATTTGAGAGCTGGTTCAACCAAGCTACCAATCAAGCTGAATCTATTGACTCAT
>CAKZPJ010000720.1 GCA_937138955.1 uncultured Flammeovirgaceae bacterium
TAGCCAGTTTATAAATTACGATAGGTAGAAGGGTTGCTTCACTCTTCTTGCACACAGTTCAATCTACTAATTCAACAGTTCACACCACTTGTGTAAATTTTTTTAGCCTTTTAATAAGACATTATTCGCTTAAACGAGTTAGAGAAATATACTTGAAAATTATTCTACATATAATCTTTTTTTGACAATGAAAAAACCAACTATTAATTTTTATCGCCTACTCCGACTGATGGGAGTCTTTAGCTTAAGCTTATTATTTCTGGCTAGTTGTGACGAAGATGACAATGGAGGCGACATGCCTGATCCGGAACCTACCCAAAATATTGTAGAAATCGCTCAAGGTGATGATCGATTTGAAGTATTAGTAGATGCCTTAGGAAGTGCTGAACTGGTAGACGCCCTATCAGCAACTGGTCCCTTTACCGTATTTGCGCCAACCGACGCTGCTTTTGAAGCACTACTGGCTGCTACCGATGGTGTTGATGCTTTAGAAGATATTAGTCAAGAGTCGTTAACGCAGATTCTACAGTACCATGTAGCTAACGGTAAGGTGCTTTCTACCGACTTAATGGATGGGCAGACCGTTCCAACTTTGTTGAATGGTAATGATCTAACTATTGGGGTGAGCGGAAGCGGCGTAACTGTAAACGGTGCTAACGTTGTTGTAGCCGATATTGAAGCTACTAACGGAGTGATCCACGCGGTTGATCAAGTACTAGTTCCTGAAGGGTTTGTTATTGAGCTAGCCCCTCAGACAATTGCTGAGATTGCTTCTGGAAACGAATCTTTAAGTCTATTGGTAGCCGCTCTAGGGCGAGTTCCTAGTCTATTAGACGCTGCTGGTGATGAAACAGCTACGTTAACCGTATTTGCTCCAACTGATGATGCTTTTGCAGCATTGCTAACTACGCTAACCGATGCTACCGGAAATACCTTTGCTAGCTTAGACGACGTACCGGATTACGTTCTGGAAAGAGTTCTACAGTACCATATTTTGGGAAGTGCGAAAACAGCTGCCGAATTAGCTGATTCTGAAGAGACATTAGAAGGAAGTAGCATTAGCGTCGATGGAACAGTGCTAAATGGCAGTGTCAATGTGGTAGCCGATTTAGCCGATATTTCAGCGAGCAACGGCGTGGTGCACGTAATTGATGCGGTATTGGTTCCTTCCTTCATCCTGAATAGCCTAAATACTGTTTTAGAACCTGCTATTTTCGATGCCGAAGGACGTTTTACTACTTTGGTAACTGCGGTTGAAACGGCTGAACTTGCTGGAGCACTTACTAATGCCGACGCTACGTTGACCGTGTTCGCCCCTACCAATGATGCCTTTACCGCGTATATTGATGCTAGCGATTTTGCGGATGCTTCTGAGCTATTAGCTTCTGATATGCTAGGTAATATTCTATTGTACCACGTATTAGGTGCCACGGTTCCTTCATCAGCCATTGTGGCGGGAGCATCTTCAGCCCCTACTTTGTACGAAGATGATGACGAGGATGAGGTAGGCGAGGTAGTATATATCAGTAACAATGGTGAGGACGGCATCTTCTTAAATGGTGGCCCTCAAGTAATCATTCCTGATTTGGAAGAAGGAAACGGAGTAGTACACGTAATTGACGGCGTACTAGTACCACCTATGAATTCTATTGCTGAAATCGTAGTAGCTTCTGCTGGTGCCGACGCTCCTGAGTTCACTTTGTTACTAGCTGCCTTGCAAACTGCCGACGATACGGATGGTGATTTAGTAGAGTTGCTAAGCGGCGATGGAACATTTACAGTGTTTGCCCCGACTGATGCAGCATTCAATGCGGCTGGCTTTGCTGATGTAGCTGCTGTTGAAGCTGCTGATCCAGCTACGCTAAGAGCTATCTTACTATACCACGTAGTTTCTGGAGCTGCTGTATTCTCAACTGACTTAGCGAGTGGTGCGGTAACTACTGCCGGAGGTGGAGATGTTACTGTTACCGTAGCTGATCCAGTAACTATTGCTGACCTCAACGCTGATAGTGCTGATGCCACAGTAACTAGTGTTAATATTTTGGCAACTAACGGAGTGGTTCACGTAATAGATCAGGTATTACTTCCTGAGTAGAATGTATCAAATCTAAATTAAGTCTAGGCAGGTGCTCTTCAGGGCGTCTGCCTTTTTTCATATTAGCGCTCGGCCAAACAGCATCCGTACGCTTATTTGCGTACTTTTTTAACATATTTACCCAAAAAACATAACTTTTACCCTTTACTATAGCTTCTATTAGATGTACTTCAGAATCCATTCAGTAAGCATACAGTTGAAGAAGCTTCTGATAGGCTTCTACTGTACATTAATAACACAACTGAAGTTTTAAGAACCTATCTACACTTTGATGTTAGCTTATTTTTTCCGTATCGGTCTGTACGGCGTTCTCCTGTTCCTCCTTACCCTACCCACTTTTGCTCAAAGAAATCAGCTCTACGAAGGGCGCTACGAGAACGAAATTGGTGAACAGGGTCAAGCCCGCTTCTACTATTATCAGCCTAGAAGATCGGATGAAAAAATATTAAACGGCGATTTCTACTTTGCAGTAACCTACACTGACTCTGTTCAGCAAAATGTACTCGTTAAAAAAGTATACGATGGGGCCTATCAGAAAGATCAAAAGCACGGCGACTGGAATTACGACTTCAAAGAATACAAGGTTCTGCTCCAGGATATTGAAAACTTAAACCTACAGTACGATATCAATGGTACGTATACTAATATTCAGGGAGCCTATAACGAAGGAGTGCCAATAGGAGAATGGATTTATAGAGAAGACTCTATGCAAGATAGCCAGTATTTAAGAACGGTACGGCGAGGGGTTGCTAACTTCAGTAACGGACAACTTACTGGGGCTTTTATTTTCAGTAATAAGTCGGAAACAGGGTTCGAGGTGCAGGGGTACTTTAACGAGGCGGGCCGAATGCATCAACAGTGGGAAATTCGCTACCCTAGCGATAGCTCTATTATTGAAGAAGTCCGTTCGTACCAGAATGGTTTTTTGACTTCTATTGTTCGAATCAACCAAATCACCGGACAAGTGATGGATAGTTTGGTGTACAATGATGTGCAGGAAAGGCTTCAAATGCTAAACAGCGATACTAAGTCGAGAGAATTTTCCGTAGGCGAACAGGGATTCGGACTGCTATTTGACCACGGCTACCCTAATAATTCAGTGAAAAATACGCGGCAGCAACCGGGTAATTCAGTTGTTCAGCAGGCATTAAATAACTTCGTGAGCGTTGATCTTAAGATTGATGAGGTTCAGGGACGTAAGCCAATACAACTGGCGGCTACCAGCCGTTTTAAATACGATGTTAGCGAAGAAGAGAAAAAGGCCATTCAGCAGCTGAATACCCAAGTTGATTCACTAAGAGCTCAAGTGGCTCCTTTGGCTGGCAATGAAGCTTTTGAGCTAAATCGGCAGCGCAGTGATTCTTTAGCATTGGTTTTTAGCTATTTTAGAGAAATTGATCGGCAGTTAACAGTGCTAGATTCGGTGGCGGCATTTATGCAAACTCCTGAATATCAATTTGTAAACCCTCGCATTTTGTACGGTGATTCCCTATCGTTTGCTCAGAAAACAGATACGATAGAGTACGTTGTTGATGGCGAGCCGAAGCAACATATTATTCAGCTACCTGGAGAACCCTACGATTCGGCTAGCCTTCCTATTCGACTAAAGCAGTACGTGAGCAATATTACAGATTTCACCAAGCCTAAAATTGCGCTTGTAATTGATGAGCTAAAAAGTATTGAAATAGAAGGCGTAAACCGTGCTCTGGAAGAAAAAATTAGTCAAAAACATAAGCAGGTAGATAGCTTGTACGCTCGTGTCGGACAAGCCACTTCCTCCAAAGATGCCCCGCGGTCTATTGCCGATATTGTTTACCAGACCTTTGTGGATGGGCAAGTTAATCAACTAGAACGGCAGTATAGTCAGGTCAACAACTTCATGGCGAAGCAGCAGATTGGAGACAGTATCTATGCCGTACTAGATACACTAGAAACTCTGCATACGTATCTGGACACTATTCCGAAGTACGTAAAGCTGGTAGACAATACCTATACCGAAAAAACATTTGACCCCTACACCTTTAGCTATGACTTTACCCGTCGGGTTAAAAAAGATCTCTACAAAAAAGCCGCCGAAAGCCTATATCAGCACTTATTAGTAGAGTTAGCTCAAGAAAGGAATTACCACCAACTGGTTCCCCGTGCTAAAGAGATAGTCACGTTACTAGACCGACTGATGGAACTATCAGACGAAAATACCCGGGCACTGGAACGGCGACTCCGAAGAACCCGCAGCCCTCAAGAGATTAAAGAACTTATTGGACTAGCCTAAATTCGTTTTCCCCTATTTCATACGATATGCAAAAAAGATTTACGCAGCTTACTATGATCTTTCTGCTGCTCGCTCTCAGCTATATGAGTTGGGGACAAGACATGGCTACCGTAGCTGACGAGCCCGATATTCCCGATCGCCAGGTGAACCGGCAAACTGGAATATGGCACGGGTTGTACACCAAGTATCGGCTTTCCGAACGTTTGTTCTACTACGGAGAATACCACGTACGTCGCAATAACTACTACCAGAACATGAGTAAGCTCTACCTTCGGTTTGGAGTAACGTACTTGCTAGATAAATATCTGGAAGTAACCGGTGGTTTTGTGAATCCTTACAGTTGGGCCTCCAACCCAGAAGACACCGAACGTTACGATCCCGTAGTGCCGGAGTACCGATTTTGGGAGCAGCTACTCTTTGTACAATCTGTAGGTCGGGTCAAGTTCTATCACCAGCTTCGGTTTGAGCAGCGATGGAAGCGAAAGAATGATGTTGGAGCGGAGTACAAATACTCTAATCGCTGGCGTTATCGCTTTACTACCTACGTACCAATCAACGATCATACGTTGCGACCTGGAGTACTGTTTGGTGCTTTCTACAACGAAATATTTATTCAGAACGGTAAGCATATCCAGTACAATAATTTTGAAGAAAATCGGACTGTGCTCGGCTTAGGCTATATTTTTAGTAATAACATCCAATTTCAGGCGGTATACATGTGGACCTACGGTCAGCAGAGTGCCTTTGAGTTTCGTCAACGCGATATTATCCGCTTCAATATTTATCATAATTTAGATTTAAGGCGAGATAGGTAGCTCGTTTTTGGGGCGATCCTATGTTTTGCTCTTAACTACTTTTGACCTAGTTTACTGCTTTAGTCGCTATGGAAACCAACGATCGTCAATTTATTTCCGCAGCAATCGATCTAGCCCGTGAAGGAATGCAGTCTGATCTGGGTGGTCCTTTTGGGGCAATCATTGTAAAAGATCAGCAGATTGTAGGGCGCGGTCAAAATCAAGTTACTTCATCTCATGATCCTACTGCCCACGCCGAAGTGGTTGCTATTCGAGATGCTTGCCAAAAACTAAGCACTTTTGAGCTGCACGGCTGTGTTATCTACACCTCCTGCGAGCCTTGCCCCATGTGTCTAGGCGCAATTTACTGGGCACGAATTGACCGAGTAGTTTTCGCCGCTACTCGTCACGATGCCGCTCAGGCTAACTTTGACGATGAATGGCTCTACCGAGAAATTCCATTACCTTGGAAAGAGCGTAAGATTAACTATCAGCAAATAGAACAGGCTGAAGCCACAAAGCTATTTGATGAGTGGAATGTTAAGTCTGATAAAACCCGCTACTAGAAGGTTGAATATGAAATCATCTTGCGTCTTTACCTATGACTATTTAGTATGAAAAGACTTAAAATCAGATCAACCCAAACAACGTGAAACAAATCATCATCTACGGATTCCTGTGGCTACTGACTATCACCATGATGGGGTGTACCAACAGTCCCACTGATACCACACCTGCCGCCGATAGTACTGCGCGAGCGGGTAATCCTGTTTTTGATGGTTGGTACGCCGACCCCGAAGGAATTGTATTTGGAGACAAATACTGGATTTACCCGACCTATTCGGCTGCTTTTGAGAAGCAACTCTTTATAGATGCTTTTTCTTCTCCCGACTTAGTAAACTGGCAGAAACACTCCCGCATTATAGACACAGCGGCCGTAAAGTGGGCACGACAGGCGATGTGGGCTCCGGCTACCATAGAGAAGGATGGACAATACTTTCTATTTTTTGCGGCTAACGATGTGCAGCGACCTAGCCGTCCGGGGTGGGACGAGAATAGTGATATTAACCACTTTGGTGGTATTGGAGTAGGAGTAGCCGACTCGCCCGCCGGTCCCTTCCGCGACTATTTAGGCGAGCCACTGATTGCTGATTTTTACAATGATGCCCAGCCGATTGACCAGTTTGTGCTTGAAGATACCGACGGAACGTATTATATCTTCTACGGTGGCTGGAGTCACTGCAATCTGGGTAAGCTCAATGAAGATTTTACTGGCTTAGTGCCTTGGAACGATAGCACCATGGTGAAGGAAATTACCCCGGAGGGCTATGTAGAAGGGCCCTTCGTTTTCTTACGTAATGATCAGTACTACTTTATGTGGTCGGAAGGTAACTGGACCGATAGCACGTATACCATAGCCTACGCCATAGCCGATGAAGTAACCGGGCCTTACCAACGCATGGGTACTATTTTATCGTCTGAGCCAGGCTTGGCTACCGGAGCGGGTCACAATTCAGCTCTTCGGGTGCCGGGTACCGATGATTGGTATATCGTTTACCACCGTCGCCCCATTCCCAACCAAGGGCGCGACCACCGGGTTACTTGCATAGATCGGCTACTATTTAACGAAGATGGTACTATTCAGCCAGTAAAAATGACCCGCGAAGGGGTACTGCCCCGACCTATTACCGTAGATACTCGGTAGTATTTGCCCAGCGTTATGATAGATTGTTCTTCTACATTTTCATCATCACCTAACTTTGTAAAATCATGAAATCCAGCAAAGAATTAACCTGGCAAGAATTTGCTAAGGTTGAAATGCGGATCGGCACCATCATCTCCGCCGAAGAATTTAAGGAAGCGCGCAACTCTGCCTACAAAATACAGATTGACTTCGGAGAATTTGGTATAAAGAAAACCTCAGCCCAAATTACTAAACTGTATAAGCCAGAAGAACTAATCGGAAAGCAGATCATTGCGGTAGTTAATTTTCCGCCCAAGCAAATTGCGAATATAATGAGCGAGTGCTTGGTGCTAGGAGGAATCGGTGATGATAAAGAGATTACACTTATTAATCCCGAAAGAAGAGTGAAAAATGGGATGCGAATCGGCTAGTAGGTGTGCTATCCAAGCACACCCTCTGAACCAATCTTCTGCAAACAAATTTCTTCTGCCGCCAGTTGCTCAGATGAAATATAATAGCTAAACCCAATGAAAACTACTACCCTACTTTGCCTACTAACGTTTTACCTGATAAGCTGTACTAGCTCAGAAAATTCTATGGTAACTTCCGTTCCCTCCCCTTCCGAAAATATTACGATTGATTTTTCTTTGCAGGAAGGTGGCACCCCAACCTACTCTGTAATGCGAGGTGAAACTACGATAATCCAGCCATCTACTTTAGGCTTCGAGTTTCAGGATCAACCAGCCTTGATGAGCGGATTAGAGATTTCTAGTACCGACACTGGTTCAAAAGATGAAACCTGGGAAATGCCTTGGGGTGAGCAGCGATCGGTACGAAATCGCTATAATGAGTTGGTCGTGCATTTACAAGAAGAAGAAGCCCCCAACCGTTCGCTGGATATTTACTTTCGGGCGTACGACGATGGAGTAGCGTTCCGCTATCATTTTCCGGAACAGGAAGGGGTAGATAGTTTGATTATCATGGATGAGAAAACTCAGTTTACCCTTACTGGTGATCACACCTGCTGGTGGCAGCCCGGCGACTGGGACATCTACGAACACTTATACAACACCACTTCATTCACCGGAATTGATGCCACTACCAAGCGCGACCATCCCGATCTGAACTCGTCTTACATCCCAGAAAATGCGGTAAATACGCCCGTTACTATGCGTACCGCTGAAGGGCTACATCTAAGCTTTCACGAAGCGGAACTAGTGGACTACGCTGGAATGACTTTGCACGTTGATGCTGAAAACCTACGGATGGAAAGTGGTTTGGTAGGTTCGGGTCGGTTGGGTTATAAAGTAAAGCGAGCGTTACCGTTTAGCACTCCTTGGCGCACTATTCAAATCAGTGATGACGCAGCCGGGCTGATTGAATCCAAACTAATCGTCAATCTGAACGAACCCAACAAACTCGGTGATGTTAGTTGGTTCACTCCCATGAAGTACGTAGGTATTTGGTGGGAGATGCATCTGGGAATTTCTACTTGGGATATGGAAGGCACTCAAGACATGTCTACTTATACCACTGAGCAAGTGACTGGTAGTAAGCACGGTGCTACTACCGAAAATGCCAAACGCTACATTGATTTTGCCTCCGAGAACGGTATCAAAGGTTTACTGGTCGAAGGTTGGAACACCGGTTGGGATCACTGGATTGGCTTTGAAGATCGGGAAGGCGTATTTGATTTCATCACACCTTACCCTGATTACGATATTGAAGAAGTAGTGCGCTACGGGCAAGAAAAGGGAGTAGAACTGATTATGCACCACGAAACCTCCGCCGCACCCCGTACTTACGAACAACAAATGGACACTGCTTACGCCCTGATGCAATCACTGGGAATTCACTCGGTAAAGTCAGGTTACGTAGGACCAATCATTCCGAAGGGCGAGTACCACCACGGGCAGTGGATGGTGAACCACTATAATAATGCGGTAATAAAAGCGGCGGACTACGAAGTAGCGGTAAATATGCACGAACCGATTAAAGCTACCGGGCTGCGTCGTACTTATCCCAACTTAATTGCCCGCGAAGGTTTGCGAGGGCAGGAATTTAACGCTTGGGCATCGGACGGAGGGAACCCGCCCGAACATTTACCAATCATCGCTTTTACTCGTATGCTCAGCGGTCCGATTGATTTTACCCCCGGAGTGTTCAATATTAAGCTGGAGCCATACAAGGAAGGTAATCAGGTCAACACTACTTTAGCGCACCAACTGGCTCTGTACGTAGTAATCTATAGTCCGGTGCAGATGGCGGCGGATCTACCCGAAAGTTACGAAGGCCAACCCGCCTTTCAATTTATTCGGGATGTTGGTGTAAACTGGGAACGAACCAAGGTGCTTAACGGCAAAGTTGGAGATTTTGTAACTATCGCCCGCGAAGAACGCGAAACCGGTAACTGGTTTGTGGGTGGTATCACCGACGAAGAAGCTCGCACGATCACGGTAAAGTTTGACTTCTTGGAAGAAGAGTCGGAGTACTTGGCGAAGATCTATCGCGACGGTGCCGACGCCCACTGGGATGATAATCCCACTAGCATTGAAATTGAGAAGATAGAAGTTTTCCCGTCGAGCGAAATGGAAATTGACTTAGCACCCGGCGGTGGCTTCGCGATTAGCCTAATTAAGCAGTAGTCTGTTTTCTAGCGAGTAAGAATTTGCTAAAGATCATCAAGAAAGCAAAAAGTGTTCGTAGTTTTCGGAGTTAATTACTGTGAAATCACTATTTGGATAATTGGCAGCAAACGTCTTGGGAAGGCTTGCTAATTTTTTTGGACTCCATTTAAACTCGAAAGCATGTAGCTTTCCATCTTCTTCCTCCAGGTAGTCGATTTCCTGTTGCTGGGTGGTTCGCCAGAAAAAATGCTTAGCGTAGGTTCCTTCGTATAATCGCTTTTTGTACCGCTCACTAATCAGAAAATTCTCCCACAAGGCTCCTTTATCAGTCCTTCCATCCATTGGAGTAAAGTTTCCGATGACGGCATTGCGGATGCCATTATCGTAAAAGTATATTTTTCTTCCTTTTTTAATCTCATTACGAACGTTGCGGCTAAGAGCCGGAAGGCGAAATACTACGTAAGACTTTTCTAGCAAATCAATATAGCGTTCTACAGTCTGATTATCAGCTCCAACCAGCTTGGCTATTTCGTGGTACGACACTTCGCTACCGATTTGCAGAGCTAATGCTCGGACAATTTTCTCTAAGAAATGTGGTTTGTTTAGTTGTCCTAATGTTAGGAGGTCTTTGTAAAGATAGCTATCAGCTAGTAGTGACAATAGCGTGCGTTCTTCTCCAGGAGAAGTAACAATCTCTGGATAGCAGCCGTACAGCATTCGGTGCTCTAACAACCGCTTTTCTTTTAATAAACCGTGATAGTCTACCATTTCCCCAAAAGATAGTGGTAATAATGTGTATTCGTATTTTCGCCCAGTGAGAGGTTCGTTAATATTGGCTGCTAACTCTAAAGCAGAAGAACCAGTCGCAATTACCTGTACTTCCTTAATCTGGTCAGTAAAAAGCTTAATTGTCAATCCGATATTTTCTATGCGCTGAGCTTCATCAACAACCACAAT
>CAKZPJ010000721.1 GCA_937138955.1 uncultured Flammeovirgaceae bacterium
CAGCAAACGATGGGGAGCAGCAGCCTTTGTTAGCACCGGCGGAGTATCGCCCTCGCCTCGCGAAATTAATCTGGGCGATTGGGTAGTAGCCGGTGGAGCCGGAGTTCGTTTTCTTATTTTTCCCAGCAAAGATATATTCACCCGCCTCGATGTTGCTTTCACCGAAGAAGGACCAGGAGTTTATTTCTTTATTGGGGAGGCTTTTTAACGGTGAGCCGAAAAAATAGCCTTCGGAATTTCGGGATGTTCATCGGAGATACGATCAATCAACTTACTGGCACCCTTCGTCTTGAAACGACGAGCAATTAGCGCATCGGTAAAGGCTTCTAAGTAATTCTCTAACCGATAGTGATTGGCGGCTCGCAATAAGTATAATTGTCCGTTGCGCGGAGTAATATTGAGTGCACGACTGGCATCTTTTACTGCTTCCAACGGATAGCCTAACTTCTGCTTCACCAGTGCTCGGTGCTGATAGGCTTTGGCGTACTTAGGATTAATTTTTAGGGCTTGATTCAGGTCTGCCAACGCATCTCGGTATTCTTCCCGTTTGGCGTATACATAGCCCCGGTTACAGTAAGCGGCCGCGTAGTTCTTATCGTACTTCAGTGCTTGGGTAAAATCCTCTATCGCCTGTCCGAACAACCGCTCCTTAAACATCGATACTCCGCGTTCATTGTACGAACGAGCGTAATTATGAAACCGCTCCATCGCCTCATCGTAGTCTACCAAATTCCCTTCTTCATCGTACAGATCATATATCTGCGCGGCTCGTTCTACAAACAGTTCCTGCTCTGTTTTTTTACTACAGGACAGCAGCAGCATACTAATCAGAAAGATTACCCAAGGTTTCATCTTTTTGGTTAACGCTATAAGGAAGCTGAGTGGTTCAGCTTACATCAGCTAATATTTTTTTTAGCCGTTGATTTAAAATTAGTCTGATAATAATCGCAAATATCCGTGAGGATACATTCCCGACAGCGAGGGTAGCTCCAGGTGCATACGCGCTGACCATGTTTGAAGAACAGTTTGTGGTAATTCAGTAGTTCGTCGGCATCCACAGGTAGTAAATCCAGTAGCACTGTATGGGCTTTAGCCTGATTGGTCTTCTGATCGATAATTCCCAACCGCTGAGAAACTCGGTGCACGTGCGTATCTACGGGTAACACTGGTTTACGGAAGGTAAAGAGTAGTAAAAAAGTAGTCGTTTTATGCCCTACTCCCTCAAATTGCATCAGCCAGTCCATCGCTTCTTTTACCGGAATACCCGCCAGAAAGCTTAGATCGAAATCGCCTCGCTCTTCATAAATCTGACGAAGCGTTGCTTTAATTCGGGGAGCTTTCACATCCGGGTAGTTAGAAGAAGCAATCGCTTCGGTGAGTTTATCTACCGGAGCATTCATGATATTTTCCCAGGAGCCAAAACGACTGCGCATCTGCTCAAATGCATGACGCTCATTCGCATAATTAGTACGCTGAGACAGAATCGTAGAAATCAGTTGATCAATCGGAGGTTTGCTAGAGAAGCGTTTCTGCCTACCAAACTGACTCTCTAACCGGTCAATAACAATATTAATCTTCTCCTCTGAAGACCGGTTGCGCGAATCTTCTGTGACTTTATTAGCAGATTTACTATTAGCTTCCA
>CAKZPJ010000722.1 GCA_937138955.1 uncultured Flammeovirgaceae bacterium
AGGTTCTATCCACTCTGACGAAGACAGTAAAATCATTTCCTTCTCCAGAAATAAAACTACCAAAACCTTCACCCGTGTTACTTCCTTGAGAAACATCTACTTCCAGTTTAAGTGTGCTGCGATCAAGATTCTTAAATTCTATGTGTTTATCAGCGAATTTTTTTCCAGGCTGGGAGCCGTCATTAAAATTACTACTTACTAGTACATATGGTGACATCCTGAATCTTCCATTTAAATCTGGCGGATTTAGCCCTTCGAAAATAGGCTGACCGTTGGCTTTAATTTCGGCTAAAATCTCTTCAGGAATAAAGTCTTGCCCCGGAATAAGATCAGAGTGGTCTTCATGGCAAGAGACAAAGAAAACAGCTATTACTAGTAGGGTTATTAGATTCTTCATAGGTTTATTTTTGTATTAATTTCCAAATTTGATTGCCAAACCTAGCCTAGGGTACGCAACACTTTCGTCGCCAATCTCGCCAAAGAACCCAAAAGTGTTATTTAAATAGTAGCGAACACCCAGCAGTAATCCAGGATCAACTTCCTGACGGCTGATGCTTACTTCCGAATTAGATACTGAGATTCTTCGTCCGGTTAAAGCAACCCCAGCGTAGAGGTCTACTTTTCTACCTAGATTAAAGTGATACGCTAACCTGGCACTGATGGCATAGTATTCGTACAGGATATTTTCGGCTTGAGCATCTCCCCAATGCATAGCTCCCGCCGTAATACCTGCCCCCACATTGTAACCAACCGGAAGTTCAGCAATCACCATCACCGGGGGAATGACAAGGGGTCGTTCGTTATTATTGAAGCCAATGTCTACGTTATCTAGCCCGATACCGAAGCCCACTACGAAGTTACCTCGGTGAAAGGATTCGGAGGTTTTGAAAATCGGAACGTTGTCACTCCACCACTGGGAGAAATCAAATTTCTCTTTCTCTTTAACAGGTTTAGGGAAAACTTTGAGGGTACCATCGGAAAAGTAGATAGTATCTACCTTTTCAGTTTGGACTACCAATGTATCATTATTGGTAAACTGTTGATAGCGTACCTCTTCTTCGTCATAGTCAAGGACTACCGAGCCTATTCGCTGGCGATTGGTTAAGACAATAATGTCCTGAATAGTCTCGACAGCTTCGGGTTTGATTACTTCCATTTCTACCCTTCTATTCTTGGCCCTTCCTTCGGAGGTACTGTTATCGGCAACAGGCTTGCGACTGCCGAACCCCTCACTGATGAGTCTATCTGGTTCAACTCCTTTCTGCTCAAGATAGATCTGTACATTTTGAGCACGGTTGGCGGATAGCCTTTTGTTAAAATCTTCGTTGCCAATATTATCCGCAAAGCCTTGAATATAGAGATCAATATTGGGAGCCTTTTGCATGAGGTTTACTACCTGGTCCAGGTAAGTAGTCGCTTGGGGCTCCAACTCGGCAGTACCGAACTGGAAATTAATGTCTCCCAGGTTGATCACCATATTCTCCACAGGTTCTCCCGCATCTAACTTCTGGAGAATTTCCTGTACATCGGTCTCAGGGCTTTGTCCATATAAGGAAAGCGTAGTGAGTGTAATTAGTAATACTAGTGTTGGTTTTAGATAGCTCATAGCGTATAGCAGTTGATAATAATTTACGGGCTGAAATAAATGCTAACTATAGCTTAAAGCTGACTCCCATTTGCAGTATGGAAACCCCGAACCCTAGTTCACCATAAGCAGCGATGTTTGGGT
>CAKZPJ010000723.1 GCA_937138955.1 uncultured Flammeovirgaceae bacterium
AAGCCATTTCTACGGTAGAAGATAGCGAAGCACTTAGTCCACCGATGGCACCCCAACCGCCGCTGACTGAGCGAGCGGCTTCACCAAAGAAGTGGTAGTGCCGATAGCGGTAATTACCGAATATCCCCCAGCTTTCATTCACTGTTCCGCTAAACTCGTGGCGGTTTCGTAATTCATCTGAGCGTTGCCAAGGATGGTTGAATTCAGTACGCACATAGCTCACTCCAATCTGTCCGTTTCTACGATTATTCTTGATAAGCACATTCCCGCCAACCACCTGCTCCTGTACCTGATCTTGACTAATTCGCTCATTTTCGGTACGGTGCCACCCGCTGGTTTGTAATGATCGAAAATATAGTGAGCTATCCGCCTGGTTATGTAGTTTAGCATCTAACTGTTGCCGAGAGACAAATGGAGTAAGCTCTAGTTGCATCTTGCCGATATCCTGATGAAGCGTAGCTGTCGCACCCCGAAAGAAACCAGATTCAGTACTGGAAGTATACGGGCGAACCTGCGAACGGGTGCGCCCCACCGAAGTAACTGCGAAAGCACTTTTTCCTAGATTAAAGCCCTGACCTAGTAGCAATCCCTGACCGAACTGAAGGCTATAATCACCAATCAGCAGATTCTGTAGTGCGCCTCGGTCTTGTACCTGTAAATGATACGACTGAAAATCCGACCCGTACTGCGATCGAGCAGATTCCCACTGAATAGCTTCCCCAGCATCTTTCTCTAAAGTTAATCCTAAACTGAAATCATTCCGACGGCTCACTCGCAGGCGGGTGTATAGTTGGGGTCTGCTGCCAATAAATGAAGTGGATGAGATTGGGTCAGCGAGCGTATCTTGCGGAATAAACCCTCGTTTAGTTTCTAGCATGGTGGCTTGCCGTAAAATAAGCAGTTTATCAGCCCGCTGCCATCGTTCAACCCAGGATAAAGTGTCTACCGGAACAGTTTTTACGGTAATAAAGGGAAGCATCTGCTGGATTGTAGCCGGATCGAAAGCTGGAATAAATTGTAGTTCGTACACCGTGCGTAAATTGCCGTAGCTTTGTCGATAATGAAGCAGATTACTGACTTGCCGACTGCTTAGAAAGAATAACTCCTGTAGTTCTTCCTCATCAGCTTGGTTGAGATTGATAGGCTGGGTGTACAACTGATACAGTATTTCGTACTGTTCTTCATAAGCCACGTCTTCATCTTGTTGGGTAAACAGGTTTTCTAATAATGTCTCAAACGCCCGTTCAGGGGAAGATTGAGCATGGGTCAACTGAACCAAACTAAAGATTAGAAAAACAGTGACCAATGTTCGCATCACCGCTCAAGTTTGTAGGCCAACGACAACTGATGCGATAGTCCTAATTCACTGTGGGTGCGTAGGGCGTAGTCGATCTGGAGTAGACGATGATTCAATCCTAATCCGAAAAATTGCTGAAAATGAGCAGTCTGCACTCCGCAGCGAAAATTAATCTTCTTCATCGCCGTGTACTCCGCCCCAAATTTTGCGTTGGTTTTCTGTTGTACTTGGTGTTCTACCTCAGCTACCAAACGAATTGTCTCGGTTGGACGATAGTTTAGCCCGGTTTGAACTAAAGTAGGAATCTTCTCTTCGGTATAGCGAGATTTTTTAGCCTGAGTCAGATTAGTAATCTGCATTCCGAAGGTGAGCTCGGAAGATAGCTTGGCAATGCCTCCCACATCTACCGCGGTAGTAAAGCGAGTGCCTACTGTTTCAATATGATACTGATATCCATTCAGGCGCAGCCCGAAACTAAACTGACTGACTTTATGGCTGAACCCTAGTGCAATTTGGTCTTCACTGTACAATGCATCCCCAAAACGGTACACGCTCAGGCTGCCTACCCCGAAGTTCATCGGCTTGACAAATCCTACCCCAGCGGCGTGTAGTCCTTCTGAAAAACCAAAGCGGTTTTCGTAGCCAGCTACCAGTGTAGTCTGTTTCACCCAAGCTAATCCTCCTACATTATAAAACGCCGACCAAGCATCGCGCTGAGCTACTCCCGCTTCACCCATGCCGGTGGCGGGACCACCTAGCGACTGGGCAAAACTTAAGTAACTATTGAGCAGTAGTAGCTTGAAGACGACAAAAAATTTCATAGAACCTTACCCAAGTGTTAAGAGAGAGTAATATCAATCATTTAGGGATGAATCGCATGGTAAATTGCGGTAGTACCCTACGGATGTATAGATGGTCGTAAAATTGAAAAAAATAGGCGGAGTTTTCATCTGCTTACTGCTGATGCAGAGTGCCTTAGCACAAGTAACTGACGACTTTTCAGACGGGGACTTTGCGACCAATCCAGCCTGGGCAGGAGAAGCTACCAAGTTTGAAGTACTGGCCGGACAACTACACTTGAACGATGTTGATGCGGGAGAAGCTTATTTGAGTACTTTTAGTCAAGCCATTGCCAACGCCGAGTGGAATTTTTTTGTGGAAATTTCAGAGAATCCTTCCAGTACCAACTTTACCTTGGTCTATCTGGTATCTGATCAGGTGAATTTAGCCGATAACCTGAACGGTTATTTTGTAAAAATTGGTGATACCAGCGATGAAGTTAGCCTTTATCGGCAGGATGGCAGCACTCAAACCGAAATTATTGACGGACTCGATGATCGAGTAGATACCAAACCAGTACAAATCGAGATAAAAGTTACGCGAGATACCAATGGAAATTGGGAGCTGAGTTCGCGACCGATAGGTGACATCAACTTCAGTATAGAAGGTACAGCACAAGATTACACTCACACCGTCTCAAGTTATTTCGGGGTTTATTGCAAGTATACTTCTACCCGTAGCGATGCATTCTACTTCGATGATATTTCAGTAACGGGTATTTCTCAGCCAGACACCCAAAAACCGAAAATAACTAACTTCTCATTTTCATCAAGTACCCAGCTAAACCTGCAATTTTCCGAGACAGTGAATACCGCTTTGGCTGAAACGACTACGAATTATACACTGAATGGTCATACTATTACTTCTGCTACTTCAATAGGAAATGAAGTTACGCTATCGGTGAACCCAATACTAGCGAATGCTACTGATTACACGTTAACAGTTCAGAATATTCAGGATGGAGCTGGGAATATATTGGCCGATACCACCCTCAACTTTTTTTATTTTGAACCAATACCTGCTCAATGGAATGATGTAATTGTTTCAGAATTAATGCCCGACCCGAACCCGGTAAAAGATGATTTGCCGGATGCGGAGTTTGTAGAAATCTATAACCGTAGCGAACATTCGTTTGATTTGCAGAACTGGTCGTTGCATACTAAACTATTGCCATCGTATATTTTACGTCCTCAGCAGTTTGTTATTTTATGCGCTTCAGCCGATAGCGCTTCGTTAGCACACTTTGGTCAGGTGGTAGGATTAGATAGTTGGCCGACACTACCCAATACCGGAACCAAGCTTGTTT
>CAKZPJ010000724.1 GCA_937138955.1 uncultured Flammeovirgaceae bacterium
AAGCTTCAGCGTTATGGATACCCAAAGAGTCTACGTTAGCTAAGGCTTTCCGGTAATATCGTAGGCTACGCAAACGGGTAGAATCATTGATTACCATTGCGGGGGAGCTAGGAATATTTAAAAAAGTACCACTTCTCATAGAATCTACACGAAAGTGAGGACTAGAGAATCTATGAACTTTATATCCTCGCGTAGAATCACTCAGAAACTGCTTCAACTGGTTGGGTAAGGGAGGGTGATTGCCAGTTTTGGGTACTGTATCGGAAAAATGAAAATTAAAACTATGGTTCCAGCTCTGCACGGAATCAATGAGTATCTCAATATCCTCTAACACATTTAAATTCAAATCAATATCTTCTACAATATCGAGATCGATATTGGGCGGTAAAACTAGTGCTTTTGGTAGGGAGTCAAGCGATAGAATACGTACGCCTGACGATGAAAAAGCATAAACCGACGATAATGAGTCGAGCAGGGTTAGCCCAGATAGAGAGTCTACTCTAAACTGATCTGTATCTGGTGAGAAGTAGAATACAGAAGTACTTCGCCCAGATTTCTCACCGGCATGAGTAGCTACAGTATCGCTCGGAATTGTATCTAAAACGATGCTTTCTTCTTCCAGCCAATCGGGCAGAGTTGGTTGCCAGGGGGAATCATGTGCTGGGCGGGTTGTTACCAAGGCCAACGGTGATTCTAGCCCGGAGATCAGTCCCGAGTAGACTGGAATAGGGGTGGTTGAACTGTTAGAAATAGAATGATCAAATTGATGGTTAATAATGATAGTAGCAGCAAGTATCATAGTTATTACTATCGGAACTACCGAAGATTTATTATTGGAGTTACGAGGTTGTAACAGCCGCTCAACACGGTTAAGTAAACCATTACCGGAACGTGATAACGCTAGAGCGAAGGATGATGTAGTATTGGGTAAACTTTCTAACTGGGTGAGTGCCTTGGTATACACCAGTGCACTGCCGCAGATTGCTACGGCTAAATCGTCGCAGCATTTTTCTCGCTCGTCGCGAATTACTTGTGAAATCCACCACAAAGCAGGGTGATAGAATAATACAACTTCGATCGCAGCCTGTAACCAGTTTATAGCGTCATCCCAGCGGCGGATGTGGGCGAGTTCGTGTGCCAAGATGGCTTCCAGTTGGTCGGGACTTAGTTGAGAAAATGCACTAATGGGCAGTAGAATGATTGGCTTTAGAAAACCGGCAACAAACGGGCTACGTATGTGCGGAGAAACTCGCACGATAATTTTTCGGCGAATCTTTAAAGCTTGAATAAGCCGTGCGACCGTGTTTTTCCACTGAGAGTTAAGTGTTTGAGTATTGAGCCGAGTGAGGCGATGTAGGTAGATAACTCGCCCTATACCACGTAGAAAAAAGAACAGCATTCCGCTGAACCAAATTACAAGAATACCCGATAAATGAGGCGTGAGCCACTGCTGAAGCTTACCATTGAATTGCTGATACCAAGGTTCTGATGGCGCAGAAACTACCGAAGTATAACTAGTAGCAGAAGGTTCAACCGAATGTTTAGCAATGACCGAGTAGCTTATTTCATCTACTCGATCGTGTAGGTAGAATCCGGTAACTACTAGGGCGACCACTGCGAGGAAGAGTGCGGTTACTGCTAAAAAGTATCGGGCTTTAGCCTGTTGACTAGGAATGATAGCCAATAATAGTCGTAAGCTGATTGCTACCAGTGTAACAATCCAGAGGCTGTGTATTAGTGTCCAGCCAATCGTTTGTATCCAAGTTTCAGATAACCAACTCATGATTTTCCTCCTTCCAGTTTTTTGATGAGTGCTTTAATTTGTTCAAGTTCTTCCTGCGATGTTTTGCGATGACCCAAGGCTTGAAGTACCATTCGCCCGGCTGAACCACCAAAGGCCGTTTCTAGTAAGCGATCGAGCAGTAGCTTTTGGGTTTTTTCCTGAGGCACTTTGGCTGAATATATATGGCTTTTAGCCGATTCATCCCGAACCAGTAAACCCTTTTGAGCCATGTTTTGCATGTTTTTGAGCGTGGTAGTGTAGCCAATATCCCGCTGCTGGATCAATTCATCATGAACGGATCGGACGGTGGAAGGCCCTAACTGATATACTATCTGAAGAATTTCTAATTCAGCTTCGGTCGGCTTAGAAGTGTTTTTCATAATCTACGAAATTGATCGTACTTCAAGTATATACGATAAAAATCGTACTTCCAAATTTGCCTACGACTTTTTTCGTAGACTAGCTAATATTTTAGGGGTACTAAGAGCTAAGATGGCTTGGATTGATTAGTCTCTCTTTAGAAAAGCAGTTAGATTGGAAGCTTCATCTTGGGCTGTGATAGCCGTAAGGTAAGGGAACCTTGAAAACTCTTCTGCCTTATGATTGATACTTCGGATATCAGCCGAATCTTGGGCGTTAAATAGCCAGAGAGCAACGAAATTTTGATCGCCTTGCTGCAACTTAGCTCCCACCAGCGTAAACTCTTGATGATCTTTTACCTTCTGGGCTACCATATTGGTGGGGAATACATCTTTAGATAAATTAAAGCTGACTGACTGAATCTGATAATCAGTTGGTTCAATAATTTCGGTAGTATCAAAAGAGTGACAGGCACTTAGTAGGGCGAGCGCAATAAAAACTAATAGATGACGCATTTTAGAGAACTATGTGGTTTGGTAATAATAACGAGCAAATTCTACTCCAGTTGCTTACCTTCTGGTATTACAATAGTTTTCTGTCTCATCATTCATAGACCTATTCACTTCGTAAAGCATCTGCCGGATTTGCTAGAGCAGCTTTGATGGTTTGAAAACTAATAGTGAGGAAGGCTATCAGCAGTACGCTTCCGCCTGCGAGCGCAAATACCCACCAGCTAATTTGAATGCGGTACTCAAAGTTTTCTAACCATTGTTGTATCAAGTACCAGGTAATTGGGATGGCGAGTAGCATCGCGAAAATGACCATTTTGACAATGCTTGTGGAAAGTAGGGCTACAATACTCTGAACACTCGCTCCTAATACCTTTCGCACTCCAATTTCTTTGGTACGTCGCTCGGCAGTAAACATGGCTAGTCCCAGTAGCCCCAAGCAAGCTACTCCAATGGTAAGTCCGGTCAGAATTCGAAATAAAGTTGCCATCTGCTGCTCGGAGGCGTAGAGTGCGTCTAGCTGTTCGTCTAAAAAGGTGTACGTAAAGGGTAAGTTGGGAGCTACTTGCGCCCACTTTTCCTGTAAATCGGCTAAGGCTTCGGCGGTGCTGCCGGGTTTTAGCCGAACGATTAAGTTTTCGTATTTATTAGGGACATGTGACATAATTGCCATCGGTCCGATCTTCTCTCGTAGCGAACGAAAGTGAACGTCTTCCACAATACCGGCTAGTTCGTAGCGGCGGGAATTCACATCAATCATTTTTCCAATGAGATCAGCTTCGGTCCGGTCTTGCCAGCCGAAAGCGCGTAGCGCCTCCTGATTAAGTAGAATCTGCTGATTTTCCTTCGCAAGATTAGGGGAGAAGTTATGTCCCATCACCAACTCAATACCTATGGTAGATAAGTAATCAGTATCGCCGGAATAGCGAGGAATTCCCACCGCTTCGGTTTGCCCTTGCTCAATAAGTTCTACCGGAGTGAAAGCATCGTGATTATGGGGCTGGCCTA
>CAKZPJ010000725.1 GCA_937138955.1 uncultured Flammeovirgaceae bacterium
TTGAGTTGAACGTAGGCTTTACCTATCCTAACCATTAGAATACTCAATATTTTTTATTTTACGTACCAAATGTATATTCGTTCCGGTTAAAATTGAAAAGATTATGCGAAAAAGGATTGTGGTTCTAACGGGTGCTGGAATTAGTGCTGAAAGTGGTATTCCTACTTTTCGAGATGCCGATGGTTTGTGGGAAGGGCACGATGTAATGGAAGTAGCCACTCCGGAAGGCTGGAAGAAGAATCCAGAATTAGTGTTAGACTTTTATAATCAGCGACGTAAAGCCGCTTTGCAAGTTGCACCTAATACTGGGCACCATGCATTGGTTGATTTGGAGAAAGAATATGAAGTGGTAGTCATCACCCAAAACGTAGATAACCTGCACGAGCGAGCTGGCTCTAGTCAAATTATTCATTTACACGGAAGCTTATTTGAGTCAAGGAGCACAATAGACGAATCGCTAGTTTACAATATTGAGGGTTGGGAGCTCAATCTTGGTGACTTCTGCGAGAAAGGTGCCCAGTTACGTCCCAATATTGTGTGGTTTGGTGAGATGGTTCCCATGATGGAAATAGCCCAGCGTGAAGCAGCCCAAGCTGATATCTTTATGGTAATAGGCACGTCCCTCCAAGTGTATCCCGCAGCCGGACTATTGTACGATGTTCCCCAAGGTATTCCAGTTTATATTATTGACCCTAGCATTCCTGATTATCAATCTCAGCCTAACATAATTGCAATCGCCGAACCAGCCAGTATAGGAGTGCCTAAGCTAGTTGGGCAACTGATAAAGGGGTAGAAGTTTAAGAAGTAAAGAGTAAATGATTCTGTACCATTTACCTTTTGATCCTCTACCGTTTAACCGTTAAAATAGTTGTTTGGAAAATCAATAAGATAAAGTTCTTGCGTAGCACGAGTGCATGCGGTGTAAAGCCAGCGTAGTGTTTCCAAAGATTGTTGTCGCTGCTTCAAGTAACCGGGGTCAACAAAAATGACCGGCCATTGACCGCCTTGGGCTTTGTGGCAAGTGAGAGCGTAAGCATACTTTACCTGTAGAGCATTAAGATAAGGATCTTTCCGAATGGCCTTTAGCTGTTTCGATTTCTGGGGAATATCGGCGTAATGTTCAGCTACAGCATCGTATAACTGCTTATTATCTTCATTTGAAAGGGCAGGGGAGCTACTGTGTAAGGTTTTGGTCATTACCTTACTTTCAAAAGGTGGTTGGCGAGGGTGATCTACTAATTTGAGTTTTAAAGTGACAAAACGAAAACTGAATTGACACTCATCTTCTTGCACCTTAATTACCTCTACCAATTCACCATTAGCCAGAAATCCTACTTTAGATGATTTGGGCAGTGCTCTATAATTATTTCGTACTACCATCAGTAAATCACCTACCTCTAACTCATGTTGTCGGTGCAAAATATCTTGACGAATCTGTTGATTATAGCGAGTCGCCTCCTGATTAGAGGCGCATATCAATAACGTTTGCTGCAATCCATACTTTAGATAGGCGTAACTCAACCCTTGTTTAATTTTAGAGAACTGCATCCGATAAATATCAGAGTAGTTCTGCGTATCCAGGTCTTGTAGTGGGTTTTCGGCGTGAAGCGTATTCCGAAGAACGGTAGCATTGTGAAGTATACCTTTACGCTTCTGCTGCCGAACGACTTGGGTCAGTTCAAACTCACTGACGGACAGTCCGTAAGCATGGCGAAGAATCTCAGCGTTCAGAGCTACACTTAGCGAATGCCCTACCGGAGGAAGCTGAGCACGGTCGCCAATAATCACTAATTTGTTGTCTGGATGCTCAAATACGTATTCTAGTAAATCCAGTAGCATAGTTCTATCCCCGCTTTCATCTTCGTGGCTAATCATGGAGGCTTCGTCTACCATGAAGACCGCTTTCTTTTGGTAGTTCTTTCGTTGTTTAAACTCAATGTTTCCCGAATATGGGTTTTGTACCTGCTTATAGATTTGGCGATGAACTGTGTAGGCTTTTCGCCTACTGTATTTGGCCAATACTTTTGCCGCTCGTCCCGTAGGTGCTATTAAAACGGTACGATAGCCGTACTTGCGTACTGTCTTGGCTAACGACTGGATGATTGTGGTTTTTCCGGTGCCAGCGTAGCCCATCAGTAAGAAGGTAGCCTTCGGAGCACCCTGCTCTTTAATAAAATCTTTGATCTTTTGAAATAGTAAATCCTGCTCTTCTGTAGGAGGAAATTTAAAGTATTTCTTCAGCCAGTGGTAAGCTGTGGTTTCCACGGATGTTAACTCAGAATCCATAGCCGAAATAGCTGAAAATCAAGCAATAATGAAAGAATTAAAAGAAATTTTGAATTGTATTCTTATTTTAAGAACTTGTGTTCTTTTAATACGTATAACGTATTACATGATTAATTGGAATTAGTTTGTATACATTTGATATTCAGCACGTTACAAATTGTTAATAAATGCACTTTCTATTTACCTTAACTGTTTTATTATGAATTCAAAACAAAAATTAATGAGTACTTCTACTAAAGCGAACGAATCTGAGTTGTCTTCCGATCACAAAAAAACGATAGATAGCTATGACATTGCAAATTCCTATGAGACAATGCATTTGGCTCAGGATTTAGCCAGATTTATTAAAGAAAATAAATTGTTTCATCATATTCAGGGTAAAGCCTACGTTAATGTAGAAGGATGGCAATACGCCGGTTCACGGTTGGGAATTCTTCCTGTGATTGATGATCTAGTCAACATCGGTCTAGATAATAGCGAAACCAAGTATCAGGCGAAGGTGCGATTACTTGATTTGAAAACTCAGC
>CAKZPJ010000726.1 GCA_937138955.1 uncultured Flammeovirgaceae bacterium
GAAAAATAGTAGTAGTTCCGATCAAACGAGTTTGCCCGATTCATAAATTAAAACTGATAAAGAGTACAAAAACCGCTCAACGGACGGTAACGGATTTAGTTTTCACCAAAAACACGATAAGGAAAACGGTGATTAAATACATCGGAAATAAGAGTTATTGCCCAGAATGTCGAAAATACTTTCCACCTCCTCAGGTTAATGTAATTGTCAACCAGCATTTTGGCCACAACTTTAGGTCATGGGTTGTGTATCAGAGACTTGCTCTTCGATTGCCGTTTAGAATAATTCAGATGAATTTACGGGAGATGTTCAACGAACATATTAGCGAGGGCGGGTTGAGTAATTTCTTTAAGTCATTTCCCAATGTCTATAAATTTACAGAAAGACAAAATTTGAAGTCGGTTATCCAAAGCCCTTTTATTCATGTAGATGAAACAAAGATCAATGTCAAAGGGGTAAATCATTACGTATGGATATTCACTAATGGAAAGGAAGTAGTTTTTAAGCGGTCAGAGACTCGTGAAGTAGAAATAGTAAAAGATATATTGAAAGATTTGCAAGGCATTCTGGTATCAGATTTTTACCCGGGATTTGATTCGTTAAGATGTAGGCATCAGAAATGTTGGGTTCATTTAATCCGCGATATTAACGATGATCTGTGGAAGTACCCCTTTGATAATGAATATGAGAAGTTCGTTTCGGAGTTGAGAAATCTGATTATTCCAATTTTTGAATCCGTTGAGAAGTATGGATTAAAAAAACGACATTTTAACAAATTTAAGAAGAACATTGATAGATTTCATAAAAAAGTAATTACCGGAACTGATTATAAATCTGAAATCACACTTAGATATCAAAATAGACTGAAAAAATACTGGAAAGCATTGTTTGCTTTCACTGAGTTCGATAGTATTCCCTGGAACAATAATATGGCTGAAAGAGGGTTACGCCATTTGGCAGTACAGCGAAAAATATCCACCTACTTTGATAAAGGAATAGATAATTATCTTTTGTTCCTTGGAATTATGCAAACATGCAGATTTCACAACAAATCGTTCCTCAAATTTTTACTGTCAGGCAAAAAATATATGAGTAAATATTAGAATAATTCACAAAAACTGAAGTATGCCGAATACAAACTGGAAGTCAGCACATATCAATTAAGGTTCTGTTAGGTAAGTCAAAGGCTTATTGCAATCAACCGAAAAGGTTGTTCGAAAGACAACTAAAGCGTGGTTTATATTTATCCAAACTTTCGCATCAACAGTACAGAAAACTGAAAAACAGGCCAAAGTTGATCTCCAACCCGACATTTCATTCATAAATTGTTAGCAAAAAAGTATATACAAACTTTACCAAAACAAAACCTTTCTCTTTACCCAATAAACCAATGAAACCAACCCTATTTTTCATCCAGCTATTTATCCTGAGTACCCTATCGGTAACTGCCCAACGAGCGGATTCCGACCAGCTAGAAACCAGTGAAGGAACCGTTACTATTCAACCCATTTTGCACGGAACGCTGGCACTGATGTGGAACGACCAAACCATTTACGTGGATCCCTACGGTGGAGCCGAAGCCTTTGATGGGGTGGATGATCCGGATATGATTCTGATCACTGACATCCACGGTGATCATATGAATCTGGAAACGCTGAAGGCGATTGAAACTGAAAGCGTTCCGATGGTAGTACCCCAAGCAGTAGCCGATCAGCTTCCCGAAGAATTTCAGCAGCAACTCGTCGTTATCGGTAACGGAGAAACTACTGAACAACTAGGCATTGGGATAAAAACCCTGCCGATGTATAATTTACCGGAGAGTCCGGATTCCCGTCATCCCAAGGGTCGCGGTAATGGCTACCTACTAAGCATCGGGGACCGAATTATTTATATTTCTGGCGATACCGAAGACATAGCCGAGATGCGCGCCTTGGAGGATATTGACGTAGCCTTCGTCTGCATGAATTTGCCCTACACCATGAGTGTGGAACAGGCCGCTGATGCCGTAATCGAGTTCAAGCCCAATGTAGTCTATCCCTTCCACTACCGGGGGCCGGATGGTCTGAGCAACGTAGATAAATTTAAGCAGATTATTGAGAGTGAAAGTGAAGATATTGACGTACGACTACGAGCTTGGTATCCTGAAAATTAGCGAATGACCGTATACTGCATTAGCGGATTGGGGGCCGACGAGCGGGCATTTCGATATATTAAGCTACCGGATACTGAGACTCGATTTATTCATTGGATATCTCCTCACAAAAGGGAACCAATAAAAAAATACGCTGCTCGTTTATTAGATCAGATTGATACTAGCCAACCTGTTACATTAATTGGTCTGTCGTTCGGTGGAATTGTAGCGCAAGAATTAGCCAGCATGATCCGCTGCGAACGGCTGATTCTGATTTCTAGCGTGAGAAACCCTCAAGAGTTAAGTCCAATGTTAAGACTCATTCGGCGTAGTCACATTTATCGTTTATTCCCTTTTCGGTGGGTAAAGCCTATTTTCAGTAAGGTAGCACCTTATTGGTTTAGCGCGCTACCGGAACGTTACCGAGCTTTGCTCAAAGTTACGATTGATGAAACTGATAATATATTTGC
>CAKZPJ010000727.1 GCA_937138955.1 uncultured Flammeovirgaceae bacterium
TGCGGTTATTATCACTACTAAAAAGGGGCAAGCCGGGGCTACTCGAGTATCGGTAAGCTCCTCCTACGGTTGGGATGAAATCAATAAATCGCCCGACATTCAGACTTCTTTCCGCGAAGGCCGCTTTGGGCGTTTACGCTTTTTATCAAGCGGAGACCCCTTGCGCTTCCAATCGTTTGGCCCTCCGACAGTAGATGGTGCGCTAATATTCGACAACTTTAGAGACTTCTTTGAGACAGGTAGCCGGTTCAACAACTCAGTGAGTGTATCGGGTGGTTCTGAGCGAACTACTTTCTTTGCATCGGCTTCCCGCTTAGACCAGAAAGGAATCGTGCCGTTCAGTGAGTGGGATCGTACTACGTTTAAGCTTTCGGCCACTACCCAAGTATCGGAGCGAGTGCAGATCAGTAGCACCATGAACTACATTAACTCCGGTGGGGTACGCTCCAATGGTGGGGATAAATCAATCTTCAGTTCGCTATCCTACTATACTCCTACCTTTGATGTGAATGACTACATTAACCCCGATGGCACCCAGCGTGACTTCTCGGACGGAATTATTGATAACCCCCGCTACGCTGGAGAGTCAGATAGCCTAAACGATAACGTGAACCGTATGATCGGGAACGTAGGAGTGTCGTACCAAATTACTGACTGGTTGAATTTAGATTATAAAGTAGGTACTGATTTTTACAGTGATTCCCGTAATCGGGTAGCTCCATTAGGGTTAGACGTATCTTCCCAAGTAAACGGGTTCGCCATAGAAGAGGAAGTAAACTACCAGGAGATTAACTCTAACTTGTTCATTACTGCTTCTAAGGATTTCACTGAGCGTTTCAAAGGTTCTGTACTGGTAGGTCATAACCTTACTGATATCCGATCTAGCCGAACCAATGTCCGGGGTGAAGGGCTTACATTAAGAGGGTTTAATGATCTTAGTAATGCTACCAATTTCTTCACCAACAAAGATGCTTCGCTGCGACGCATTATCGGAGTATTTACCAACATTGAACTAGAGTACGATGGTACGCTCTTCCTTTCACTAACGGGTCGTAACGATTGGTCTTCTACCCTACCCGAGAATAACCGATCATTCTTCTACCCCTCCATTAATCTGGGATACGTCTTTACCGAAACTTTAGGGCTGGGCGATAGCGACCTGTTTAACTACGGTAAGCTACGACTTTCTTACGCTGAGGTAGGAAAGGATGCGCCGCCGTACCGAACCTCTCAGTACTTTGAAGCTGCTCCTAATTCACCCTTCCAGGGTCAAAGCGGCTTCCGAATCTTCAGTGAGGTGGGCAACCCTGAACTACGACCGGAACGCACATCGTCTTACGAAATTGGTACTGATCTACGGTTCTTGGATAACCGACTATCCGTGGACTTAACGTATTTCGTGCAGAACAGTACCGATCAAATTATTCCGGTACCAGTGAGCAACGCTACCGGTTTCTCTCGCTTTTTTACCAATGCCGGTGAGATCCAAAACCGCGGTATTGAACTGTTGGTGAACGCAACTCCGGTTAGCGTAGGTGATTTCAAATGGGATGTGTCACTGAACTGGTCGAAGATTGAGAATGAAGTACTTTCTATGCCCGAAGGCATTGACGAGATTATCTTTACGGATGTTTTCTACATTCAGAACAAGCTGGTAGAAGGTGGATCAGCCGGAGATTTATACGGATTTGTGTTTGACCGAACCGATGACGGTCGGTTACTACTTGACAACAGCGGGTTTCCTTCCGTTAGCACTAACGAATACCAAAAGGTAGGCAACGCGCTACCGGATTGGCAAGGTGGTTTAACGAATACTTTAACGTATAAAGGACTTTCACTGTCAGTACTGTTAGAGCTACGGCAAGGTGGCGATGTATACGATCTCGGGTTCCGTAACTCCATGCGAAACGGCATTTTAGAAGAAACTGGGCGTCGCTACGAGCAAGTAGTATTTAAAGGTGTACGCAATACGGGTACCGAAGAAAATCCGCAGTACGTAGAAAACGATATTCCGGTAGAGATCACTGGTGAATCGGTCTACCGTAGCTTTGGGCGCTACACTCCGGCCTCGGAAGTAATTTTGCAAGATGCTTCGTGGTTCCGAATACGTAACGCCAGCATTAGCTACAGCTTACCGCGTAGCGTACTGGAAAGCACGCTCTTTAATAGTGTACGCTTTAGCCTAACGGGTAATAATCTACTGCTAAACACTCCTTACAAAGGCTATGATCCAGAATCTAGTCAGTTCGGATCAGGCAGCAATAGTTTCGGATTTGCCGGTTTAGGCGTACCACAGACACGCAGCTTCACCGCCGGAGTTAACGTTACTTTCTAAGCAATCAATACCATGAATATACATACATCAGTAATAAAATATACCCAGCAGCGGGTGAATAGCTTTATCTTCACCTTGGCGGGTTTACTTGCGGTAAGCTTGCTTTTCTCCTCATGCGAGGACTATCTAGGCGACGATACCAATATTGATCCGAATCGTCCGGCCGAGATTACGTTAGAAGCGTATTTACCCACACTGGCTGATGCTACCGCCGAGAGCCACTACTACGTAGCTTTTCAAGCGAATCAGGTGGCGCAGCAATTGGCTAGTTACTTTGCGGCAGGTGCCGATATTCACGAAGAGTTTCGGATTGGTACCGGGTGGACGTTTCTGTACCTTAGAAATATGGCTAATGCCCGCGAACTAGGTGAGCAAGCTGCTGAGCAGGAGTCCCCTCACTACGCCGGTGTTGCCAAGATTTACCAAGCGATTGGATTAGGATTAGCTACCGATAGTTGGGAAAACGTTCCTTTCTCCCAAGCCTTCCAGGGCATTGAGGAGCTAACCCCGGACTACGATCAGCAGTCTACCATCTACGAGACTCTTATCCCTAATCTATTGGATGAAGCTATCGCTGATTTGCAAGCTCAAAGCTCAATATCGAGTCCCGGATCGGACGATGTTATTTACGGAGGAAACTTAGACCAGTGGATCAAAACGGCGAATGTGCTGAAAGCGCGTTACGCGATTCACCTAACCAACAAGGGGGCGCAGCAAGCGGCTACCAATGCACTAAGTGCGCTCAGTGGCTTATCGTACGAAAGCAACGATGATGACTTCCAGTTGGCGTATGACGAGCGCAACCTGAATCCCTGGCACGCCCGCGTAGCTCTGGCGATCAATACCGGAAACTTCACGGTGGCTCCTGGCGCCCAGTTAGTTAATATGATGAATGGCGAACTGTACAATGTGTTTGATCCTCGCCTTCCACTTATGGTTACCTTAGGAGTTGATGATACCGAATACGAAGGCATGGTAAACGGCAGCGAAGGAGGCAATACCGTTGACTTGCGAGACAATGCTTGGTATACTTCTAGCGAAGCCCCCTTACTGATGGTTACCTACGCTGAAGCTAAATTCATCGAAGCTGAAGCCCAGTTTTTGGCTAACGGCGGATCAGCTACTTCAGTGGGTAGCACGGAAGCAGCGTACCAAGCGTATTTAACCGGTATTGAAGCGCATATGGATAAACTAGGCGTAGACGAGGAGGAAAAACAAGCTTACCTTGCTAATCCAAATGTAGCCGCAGGTGCTAACGGTTTGACTCTAGGACTTATCTTAAAAGAAAAGTATATCGCTCTGTTCTTAAATCCGGAGGCTTGGGTAGACTTACGGCGCTATGATTATAGCGACCAACTATACCAGGGGCTGACTCTGCCCGAGAACCATAACCCCCAATTGGGTGGTGAGTTTATTCAGCGGGCTTCCTATCCTTTTGACGAGCTTAGCCGAAACTCGCAGGCAGTTACGGCTAATAATAAAGAGTTAGCCGCAGATATGTGGAGAGATCAATAGTTAATAATATTATAACGATGAAAAAGAAATCATTTATTCCAATGGCAGTAGTATCGCTGCTAATAGTAAGCTTGCTATCTTCTTGCTACGAAGAAGAAGTGTGGCTCGAAGATAATATCGATCCCAGTGGTGAATATTTTCCAGTTATTTATATGAATGGCCTTAATAGTGAGTATCAGGCTGATGACCCCGTACCGGTGGTACTAGAATATTTCTCGTTAGGCACGCTAGAAGAGATCGTTTTATATCAGCAGATAGGCGACAACGACGAAGAGGTGGTGCTTCGTACTCCTCCTAATGGTACATTTTCTGAAGAAAAGGCGCAAGATGTATTAACACTAACCTACACTGTGCCGGTGATTGCCGATACGGTAGATATTACCTTACGCGCGGAAGCGATAAACGCCAATGGTCTAACTAAATCTAGTGACGATTCATTCACTGCTATTCCTAGACCTTAAACGTAGTTTTATTATTTATTTAAGAGAGTGCCGGAGACATCCGCACTCTTTTTTTTTGGTTTACACGCTAACTTGTCAGTATCTTATTCCGTAGAAATAACCATTTAATCAACTGCTTATTCATGTTCGGACTTTTTAAGAAGAAAAAGACTACGCATACACCGGTTTTAGCCGACCTCAATAATGAACCCATTAGTGAAGGCGATATTGTTCAATCATTACGTTATGAATTAGGAAAATGCCGAGTGATTACTACTGATAAAGGTTTAGCTTACGAATCATTGGAAAACGGGAAGCAAGTAGGTTGGCACCTCATGGTAGATGCCTCTACTGATTTGCAAAAAGTACGGAAAGTGACTCAATGAACAATCCCGGAACAAGTTAGCAGTGAACAGTTAACAATTGATAGTTGAAAATGAACAATGTGCAACCGGAGACCGGAATTTAAAATTGATCTCTTCCAAAACCGAAATAATTAATGAGTAATGACTGATGAATAATCCCCAAAACCCAGTAATCTAAATAACTGTGGACTGTAGACTAATATAATCTCAACTCTTCAATCATTCATTCTCAGATTCATCAGTAGCCAGTAGTTCCCTTAATTCATTTAGGGCCGCTACATTTTTAGGGTGACGAATATTCTCAAGGATATTATTCTTCTCGCGGCTGGTAAGTCGCCAACTTAACGATGGTCGTTCCAGCGTGCGCCGATTGGGATTCAGCAGCTTCCAGCTTTTAGGCACCTCAGAAGTATACTCCAAATAAACACTGTGCATATCTACATCTAGCCATGATTGAGCTAACTCAACCCGGTCATCGTTACTAATATCTTGAATGTTAAACAGATTATCGTAAAAGAAGCGGAATGGAGCTACCATTCGCTCAATGAGAGAGGCACTGCTCGGAGCTTCAATATCTTCAATCTTTTCAGAATCACGGATATTCAGCAGTACCACTCCCGAAGTGTGCGTGTTAATCCACTCCCGAAATACGAACATAAACCGCAGTGCATCCGAAATACCAAAGTTATCCGTCATACCAGCATCCATAATCTGAATGGCGGGGGAAGTGGGTAACGTAACATTGGGCGTTACGTAAGGAAACGCTGCATTCATTCGTAGTGCCGTCAGAAAGCGTAAACTATCGGCTTGCTGCTTATCTAGTAGACGGCGGAAATCCACCCCTTTAATAATTGACCGGTGGTTGTGCTTTTCGTGCGGTAGCCGAATATGCATGTACGAAACGTTCTGAGGCGAGATATACAGCTTACGCCCGTCGTTCACAATAGCCGGAGTGAGCATAATCATCGGAATTTCAGCGTTCTGTTCGGGAATCCGATAATCACTTAGCTGCTTTTCTAATAGATGATGCGTATTTTCATTGAATTGCTCCTCAAAAGCATAACCTCGATCTTTGGTATAAGTAAACCCTCCGTAGGAGAATGTTTGATTACGCACCATTAAATCATTCACCAGCAAGGTGAAAATGATTGGGTTCAGATTGTCTTGGGCAATTAGGCGAGCATAATAAGGATCATAGATAGATGGTTGTGCCGATATACTATTGCGAGCAAGTACAATGGGTACATCTGTCTTAGGTTGTTTTTGCTGATCTTGCCACGCCAATTCGCGGAAATAGGCCGCTCCGATTAGCCCACCGGAAGCTCCAGTAAATAGCCGGGTATGGTCTATTAATCTTCCCTGGGTAATGCTATCGGCGTGCTGTAAGGCCACTGTTGTCCACATCGCCGAACGAAGCCCACCCCCACTAGTACAAACCAGCACCATTTTCGGACGATATTCAGCACTGTAAGCGTATTGATCGAGCATTCGCTCGTACCAGATATCCAATATTTTTTCGGTTGCCCGGTAGTCCTGATGGTAGTAGCTAGTATCATTTAGGGCTTTCAGGCGAGCGAGCGAATATTCAACTTCGGCAGTGGTATAGTCTAAACCAAACGCCCGATACGAGTTTTCACCCCATTCGTAGCGGACAAACATATTTAGCAAGAAAAAACTAACGATTACCGCGGTAGTCGCCCAACCCTTCAGCCAAAATGAAACCGCTCCGGTCATCATAAGAATAACGGTCATAAACAGCAGGATACTGGCGGCAGCGGGAATCTGCACCAAAGGATTACTACTAAAGATGCCCAGCATAAGAATCAATGCAAAGATAAATAACTCGATAATCACTGAGTTGAAGTGGTTTTGGTTAAACACCTGTAACACCAACGATTTGTCGTGTCGAACTGCCGGTGCCTCTCGTAACCGTAATCCTAAGTCCAAGTAGTTGTCTACTCGTCGGGTTCCCTTTTTAGTTTCTTTCCAGTTACCCATAATACGAACGCGGGAAAAACGGACTTTTTTCAGTTTTCGGTTCACTGTAGAGGCCAGTAGACGCACAATGTCCTGATTAGTCCACCGGAAATACTCAAACGTCAACAAAATAATCAGCACCAATCCACAGAAAAACCCAGCGATCTTTTCAGCGATTCCTAGAAAGGTGTTGTATTCGTTAGCAAACTGAAAATTGATCAGACAAAGAAGATAAATGCCTAGGAAAAATAAGGGAACTAGGCTGTTATTTAGGGCAAACTTGGCAAAAGGGCGCGATAACGTACCAACAAATCCAAAGCCTGGACCATCTAAAATATAACAAGTAATGTGGTAGGCCATCGTAAACCCACCGAAGGCCATACCAACTAATAGGAAACTAAAGAAGTTAATTTTACCGAGGTATTCAGGGTCAAGGAAGAGATAAGGAATGCCCAGATTTTTACCAAATTGCCCAATAACAATGGATGTCAGTAATATCCAGCAGAGCAATAGTAGTTGATTCTTCCGGATATGCAGAATGAGTAACTGCACCGGAAGTGAGTAATATATTGGCTCCACGATATTTTTCATCAACTTCCTCACCACATACTAATAACGAATCTTCATTGGCTTGAGTATCAACCTACTAATGTTGAAGGGTTAAAAGGTTAAAGGTTTATTTTATTTCAAACCTGCAACCGTTCCACGGTGGCCTTTTAACTTGTAACTTTTATATGATACCAAGAACTGTACCCTACTTGCTGCCGGTATACAATTCGTACTCTAAAAGTTGAGAAGGTAACTTTCCGTTGAGGAATTCTTGCTTCCGGCTGGTCTTTAGGCCAATTTTTTTGGCCAGTTCTCGGTTGGCGGTAAATACGTAGCCGTAATAGCCAGTCCCCTGTTGTTTGAAGAAATCTCCCACTCGAGCGTATAGCGATTCTAGTTTACGTTCCTCACCCAGCCGAGTTCCGTAGGGTGGATTAATCACAATGACCGGACTACCTGAAGATGATTTTTTAGTTTCGGGAATAGGCGTTTCAGCAAAATCGCTTAATTGAAACTGAATCAGATGACCTACTCCTGCCGCTCGGGCATTCTTCTTGGCTGCATCAATTGCCTCGGGGTTGCTATCAGTTGCTACAATGTTTCGCTCAGCATCTCGTCGCGATTGTTGGTTGAGTTTCAAATCTTGCCGTAGCCGTCGCCAAATGCCACTTTGGTACGACTTCAGGTGCATAAAACTGTAGTTACCCCGTAGCAATCCAGGATAGGTATTTTGCTGCATTAGTGCAGCTTCAATGGCGATGGTGCCGCTCCCGCACATAGGGTTAATTAGCGGTTGGGAAGGATGCCACTGAGTAGAAAGTAGCAAAGCGGCGGCTAACGATTCTTGCATGGGAGCCGCTACCGTTACCTCGCGATAGCCACGTTTACTGAGGCTTTCCCCCGAAGTGTTCAGGTAAATCGCCGCTTCTTCTTCCGTCCAGTAGAGAAATAGTACTATCTGATCGTTCATTGGACCAGAGTTGGGTCGTCGTCCAAACTTGTTCATAAACCGGTCTACTACGGCATCTTTCACTTTCAAATTGGCGAAACGTCCATCAGTAATCGTGGGATGTTTTACGTACGATTGCACCGAAAAATAACCATCTAGCGGAATCTGATTCTCCCAAGGGTAATCACAAATAGCTTGGTACAGCTCATCCGGCTGAGTAATGGAAAGTGGCTTTAGCTGGTACAGTACTCGATGAGCCGTGCGTAGTTGCAAATTGAGTCGCATAGCATCCAGCAGTGTTCCTTCAGTTTCTATATCCAGACGATTAATGCTTTTTACAGGCATGCCCAGCCTCTCTATTTCTTGGGCTAAAATTGGGCTAATAAGCGGGGCACAGGTAACGACTATTTTTCGAGTGTAAGACATACTTTCTACTTACGCAAAAACTTAGTAGCTATGCTACTAAAACCGCATTTTTATTTATACGATTTTTTGCTATCGTAAAGATGCTAATTACTCTGTAGATTGTACTACTCAGCTGCTCTCTTTTGGTCAGCTATCCACTGATCAACATTCTCTTCTAGTATGCTAAGCGATATGGTACCACTACCCAGCACTACATCGTGAAACTCCCGAATGTCAAACTGACCTTTCAGACTTTCTTCCGCTCTTTTTCGTAGTTCCTGAATCTTGAGTTCGCCGATTTTATAGGCCAGCGCTTGTCCGGGCCAAGCAATGTAACGATCTACTTCTACTACCACATCTTGTTCACTCATACTGGAATTTTCGCGAAAGTAGGCAATGGCCTCATCGCGTGTCCAATCCATTCGGTGCAAACCAGTGTCTACTACCAGCCGAATGGCTCGCCATATTTCGTAGGTAAGTTGTCCGTAGCGGGAGTACGGGTCTTGGTACATGCCTAGTTCCGACCCTAGACTTTCCGAATACAACCCCCATCCCTCTACAAAGGCAGTAAACATCAGCATGGTTCTAAACTCCGGCACATCTTCCTGTTCTTGCGCGATAGCAATTTGCAAATGATGGCCAGGCACAGCTTCGTGAATAGCCAAACTTTCCATGCCCCACTTGGGACGGCTTTTGAGGTTATAAGTATTAGCAAAAAAGTAACCTGGAGTGCCATTTTTAATTGATCCGGGCTGATAGTAGGCGGCGGTTGTAGCCGGAGCTTGATAAGCAGGTACCTCAATCACTCCGTAGGGCAAACGCGGCAAGTGACCAAACAACTGAGGTAGCATTGGGTCAATCCGCTTACAGATTTCTCGGTAGGCAGTAAGTAGTTCTTCAGGAGTGTCAAAATAAAATTGGGGGTCAGTTTTTAGAAACTCGTTAAATGCGTTTATATCGCCGGAGAAGCCTACTTCGTCAATGATCTGCTGCATCGCCGCTCTGATGCGAGCCACTTCACTCAATCCAATTTTGTGAATCTCTTGGGCGGTCAGATCAGTAGTAGTATTATTGCGGATGCGTTCATCGTACCAAGCCTCGCCATTCGGTAAATCCTTTAATCCGAACGAGAGACGAGCATTCGGCACGTATTCCTCTTCCATAAACTGGGCAAATTGAGATAAAGCCGGATTAATTTTTTGGGTGATGAGAGTACGAGCCTCCTGCTGTACCGATGCAATATCTATTCCCTCTGGATCAATCGTCTCGCTGATGGATACTAACGGAGCGTAAAACACACTTTCTTCAGGATTATCAGCAATCATACTTCGCACTTGTTCCGGCACCTGCACCACGGTGGTTTGAGGCATCATAATTTTTTGCTCAATACCTTCTTGAAGTAAACGTTGAGTATTTTTCATCAATTCCGGAATACCTCGCAACCGCGTCAATAGGTCGTCTATATCTTGCTCCGATTGCCGAGGCATCATTTGGAGTACAGCCGGTATCATCTGGTGAATCCCTTGGACCTGATCAATCATTAGGTACTGTTCGGGATACTGAACGTACAGATTATAGCTATCAGTCACATCCCGCTGGAAAAGCGCGTAGTTCAATTGATCTTGCTCATTCAAATCGCTAGGGTTAACCAGTTCTTGAGCTTCGTGGAATGCAGTGAGATCGTCGATTACCTTCTCCCTTCCTTTAGGAGATAGATCATCCCACAGATGATTGTACCCTTCTGACCCCAGGAAAGTAGCCATCATGGGTGAATTTATCTTCTTACTTTCGGCATACAACCCGAATAATGCGCCCAGTCGGTCGCTTTCCGAATTAAAGTTAGCTGGTTCTTTTAAGTAGGTCAGTTGCTCTTCTAAACTTCCTTCTGGCATTTGTCCGGCAGGTTTCTCGGATTCGGTACAGCTTAAGAATAAGAAAAAGGAGAATAGGGCGATTAAGCAATGTGAAACGGATGGTAAATGCATGGAATGAAGACGTTAGGTACGAATGATGAGTGCTTTGGGCTAATATAGTCCATTCAATAGGATGATTCTATGGACTATGAGATAATTTTGGTTCAATGCTCTTGGTGATAATTAGTGTGCCCGGCACTACGAAGTAGAATGTAAATACGACCTTTGAAAGTAAGCATTAGCTCAATAATAATATCGCGTAAACTTTCTACTGAAAGCATTCGGGGATTCCCACCAGAAACCTTATTTTTGCTATCCTTTTAGAAGAGCTTAAATAGCTGGTAGCATGATGCGGGGGCGTTAGAAGTATTTACTCTTCATCTCCTGCCCCCTCGCGCGCACATCAATCATTATCCACTTTCAATTATCAACTACTATGAACACCTGGTTTACCTGTAAAATAAAATATCAGAAAATAGACGAGAAAGGCAGGGCGAAAAATGTATCGGAAATGTACTTAGTCGACGCCGTTTCCTTTACTGAGGCCGAACGGCGGATGTACGAAAAGATGGAGTCCATGATTCAGGGCGAGTTCTTCGTCACTGGCATTGCTAAGGCGAAAATTTCGGACGTGTTTAACTACGAAGACAGCTACCTCTGGCACCGCTGCAAAATGGTATATACCGTAGAAGAAGAGGGGAAAGGTGCCGAAAAGAAAATTACCAACTACGTGCTACTTACCGCCCCCAATGTGAAAGATGCTTACGACCGAATGTACCAAAGCCTGAACAATATGCTGGTGGACTTTCGGGTTACTGAAATTGTAGAAAGCCCCATTGTAGAAGTATTCCCTTACGAATCGCCAGACGCGGAAGGCCGCCCCGAAGATACACAGGAAGCGCCTGATAACTATCGCCCTCTATCGGAGGTAAACGAAGATCAGCAGGTGTAGCGACACGGTTAATTATGTCGTTACTTTATCGCCGGTTTCCAGCAAAAGTAAGATTAATACACGATGCTTACCTATTAAGCTATTAGGAAACCTTATCGTTATAACATCGTTATAACGATTGTAACACGTATCCAGTCGTATGGCAAAAATCAAACTATCTAATGTCGGTAACTCTAAAGGGATAATATTACAAAAAAGATTGTTAAAAAAATATAGCATTAGTGAGTGCGCTGAACTAATAGAGGTAGAGGAAGGCATACTAATTAAACCAGCAGATGCCCCTCGTTCAGGCTGGAAAGAATCATTCCAGAAAGAACTACTTGAAAAGGGTTATGAACAGATAGTACCCGATTTTTTGGATGACGACACTCTAGAAGAGTACTAATGGCGATTACTCAGTATACTATCTGGTGGGTAGAACTATCTCCGACCCAAGGTAGTGAGCAAGATGGTACTCGTCCCTGTTTAGTCATCTCACCCGATGAGATCAATTCAGTGTTGCCTGTATCTATTATCGTTCCCCTAACTACTAAAGAGCGGCGATATCCCACCAGAGTAAAATTAGCATCTACTAAGCAGTATACAGGTAAAATTTCTTACGCAATTATTGATCAGATCAGAACGGTTTCTCATAAAAGGTTCAAAACGCTAATTGGTACTATTCGTACTGAAGAAATTCAATCGATCAAAGATGTTATCCGACAAACACTGGTTGATTGATCCCGTCGCTATTCAATCATCAACCTTCGGAAGAACACTTTATCATCGCGCTGAAGGCGAAGCACGTAGATGCCGGGTGACAATGGTCGGGCCAGACTGGTTAGATTAATCGGCAACGGAAACTCTCCGTAGAAGAGTTGATGATAGAACATCCTCTGCCCTTCTGGTGAAAGTAAACTTAGCGTAATCTCTTTTTGATACCATAACAGATTTTCCAGGTAGAATACATCCTGCACCGGGTTAGGATAAATCTTCAACGCTCGGTCTTCGGGATCAATCCGGGTGCTGGCTACGTTGCGTACAACTACTGTTTTACTTACTAAATTAGTACAGCCATCGCTACGAGTTGCTAACAGCCGAACGGAATATACTCCCGCTGAATCGAACTGAGGAATAATACGGGCAGATTGATAGGTGAAATTGCCATCGCCCAAATCCCACTGCCAACTGATTGAAGGATCGCCTTCATTCAGAGGGAATGCCTGCAACACCGCCATATCGGGTTCAGACAGATAAAGTGTATCTGACAATATTTTGAAATCGGCAAATTGGTTAATTTCTACGTGAACGCCTACCGCTTCACTTTCTATCAAACCATCCAGGTTGGTGATATAAATTGTGGTATTCATGGCTACCGAGTCCAGTAACAATCTTTTTCCCGCATGGATTGGATTAGTAAGACTAGCATCGGAATAAAAGAGAAATGTCTCACCATTATCAGGGGAAATAGTAACCGCCTCGCCCTGACAGATACGAACAGTAGTCAAGTCCGGTTTTTCAGCTTGGGTACGGATAATGTTTTCTGCTAACGTATACATGCAATTCAAATCTGCTGAATCTATCGAGTAGATTAGCTTCAATCGCCAGTCTTCTGTCGGTAAATCAGAAAAGTTATAGTTAAATGCTGGCTGTCGGCTAACTTCTACATCATTCACCAACCAAGTATACTGTCTAATATGATTGGTATCTCCAGTCAGCATAATGTCTAGCTGATACTTGGCAGCAAGATCAGTGGTATCTAGCGAGTAACGAATCTGTAGATTGGGCTGCCATACGTTGATAGTTACTGGGAGTGGACGACTGTCAAATGCTTCTGCCGCATTTACTACGTAGAAAGTATCGCTCTGACTGATTCTTTCGGTTACAAATTGTTCTCCTTTGTACAATAGCTCAGTCAGATCCTTATCCGCATACACTTTAATAAGATTAGTATCAGTTGCTCGTAACGTAACCGATTCACCGCCACAAATGAGTTTGTTCGTAATTTGCGGCATAGTAGCCCGTTGTACTACCGTGATTTCTTTAGATGTTGAAACCTGACAACCAGGACTGCTGGTCACAGTTAACTGGACCGTGTAAGCTCCAGGCTGAACATAAGAAGTTTGCGGATGCTGCTGGGTACTTCGGAAGCCATTACCAAAATCCCAATCCCAGGCTACCGCGTTCAGGCTCTCATCTTGAAAGTTTAGGGCATAATTACTTGTCTCATCCAGAAAAAGCGTATCGTTTTGCCAGCCAGAGTTCAAGCTATCTATCACCGAAAAGAGTGCCTCTGGCTCTTTGATGAGAATCTTAATTTTCTTAATTCGCCCTTCGTAACCATTGGCTAATGATGACGCATAAATTGCAGTATCATGGGTAATAGTGGTAGTCGTAAGCTCTCGACCTTCAGTGATTAGATTAGCTCCCAAAGCATCTTGATAGAACCGATGATTATCGGTAAACTGAATGGTAGCCATGCTATCAGTGCAGACCAGTTCAGTAGTTAGCACTGTTGGTTCGTTTCGGTAATTCGTATAAAATTCTCGAGCCATTGTGACGGCAGATTGCAATTCAGCCAAACTACTGCCGGCTACCCAAGCAAAAGCAACCGCCCGCCCTCGGTTCGCCGGAATACTAGCGACCGTAGCTGCTAACACCTGGGCTACATCGTTTCCACTACCGTTTGCCCCCGCTTGCGCGCTATCGGTTCCTTTAGAAGCCCAACCAAACTTTTCCCGTTCCGAAATATCGCTACCAAAACTGGAGCTATTTCCGTTTAGATCTTGCAGGTCTAGTGGCTGATGATTCGCAGTTTGGCTAGTTAATAAAGCCACCCCCGCGTAGGTATCTTCATTGGCATTGTAGGAGTACGCCAATGAATAAGTAGAATTCCATCCAGTACGATTCTCGGTTCGATTGTCTATATCCCAGTTGGCGAATAAACCAACAGATACATCGGTGAGTGTACTATCTAGGCGGTTTGTTACTCGGTATTCAGATACAATATAGTTATCAGTGTTGGTGGTATCAGCCAACCAGGTCTGCTCAACCCGAAGGTTTAGCGGGTTGATTGCGTTAGCATCGGAGAAAGCCGAACGAAGCTGATACGCAGGAACCGTCGCTCGGGTAAAGCGAATACTTTCTTCTACCTGGAAATCCCGCTCGCGACTAAGGTCATTGAAATTATTGATAAGATTATCCGAAACATAGGCAGAGTCAACTCCAATTAGTAGTCCGGCTTCGGTGGCAATTATTTGATCTTGATAACGAATGTTGCCTACTGAAAAACCATTGGGATCAAAAGCAATTTCACCCTGGTCGCCTACGGTAATTTGCAACTCATTTTTCGTAATGGTAGGGTAGCCCGATGAGGAAACAATGAAGAAATACTGATAATCCTGATAAGTACTATCTTCTATTCCCAAGCGGAAGTACAGTTGCTCATAGCTTGGCAAATCATTGTTAAGAACTATTCGGAAGGGTTGAGCAGCGTTAGAAACGGTATTCAGAGAGTCAATGGTACCGGGGCGAAATACCGAATCCAATACGGTTACATACTCAGAAATTGAAGACAGTGTAATCTTGGTATTAGCAGTAGAAGCTGAAAGTAAATTTTTTATATCTACACTGATGGTAAGAGCGTTGCCGTAATAAGCGTATTGTCCTGCATGACTTTGATAGGAAAAATTAGTCATCCGTAACGCGGGAGAATTTACGGGCTTTAAAGCTTGAGCGGCTTGTAAAA
>CAKZPJ010000728.1 GCA_937138955.1 uncultured Flammeovirgaceae bacterium
CTCGGCGCACCGTACTGGGTAGAAATAAGTCCCGCGTAGCATCCGACAGATCGGTACCCGCACTGATTTTCAGAGATAGATTATCCGTAAAATCGTATTCAGCAAATACACTTCCTAGTATCCGGTTGGTGATAATTTGGTTCGTAGGCTCAATAGCCAGTGCTAGAGGGTTACCTACCGGAGGTGATGATGGCAAAGTATTATAGTTGTACTGCCCGTTTTCGTCGCGAACCGCAATGGTGGGCGCAATGGTTAGCGCGTAGTTCATTACGCCGCCGAATAAGCCACCTTCGCCCGTGTCAGCAATATTTTGGTTGTTGGTGGTTCGGCTGATCTGGAGGTTGGTACCTAACGTTAGCCGGTCGCTCATCCGGGTATCCAGATTGACCCGAAAAGAAGCCCGGTCGAAGCCTGAACCTTTGATGATACCACCCTGCGAAAAGTAATTGCCCATTACCGCGTAGCGGGTTGCATCACTTCCCCCCGAGAAGGTGAGTTGATAGTTTTGAATAGGAGCGGTTTGAAATATCTCATCCTGCCAATCGGTACCTTCGCCGTACTGCTGCGGGTCGTCAAAGATCGGTTCTAGCCCGTCGTTGCGGTAGGCTTCGTTAGAGATGGTTACAAACTCCTGGGCGTTAAGCAGATCTAATTGGTTGGCCACCTGCTGCACCCCGTAGTAAACATCCAAGCTGACCCGCTGGGTATTGTAATCCCCCCGTTTGGTAGTAATCAAAACTACCCCGTTCGCTCCCCGCGATCCGTAGATAGCCGTGGCCGAAGCATCTTTTAAAATTTCTACCGAAGCAATGTCGTTCGGATTCAGCGAGGCTAGGGCGTTGGGAGCCTGTCCGGTACTTCCGGGGGTGGCTAGATTGTTATCATTGTATACCGGAAATCCGTCAATGACGTACAGTGGTTCGTTCCCTCCAAAGATAGAGTTGCCGCCCCGCACCCGGATGCTTACCCCACCACCCGGAGACGCCGAGGTTTGAGTAACTTGTACTCCGGCTGCCCGTCCTTGCAGAGCGTGATCAAGTCCGGCAGTGGCTACTTCCCGAATTTCTTCTCCGCTCACTTGACTTACCGAAGCAATCAGGTCTTTTTTCTTAACTTCTCCGTAGCCAATAACCACGATCTCATCCAATGCTTGACCCGAAGGTTGTAAGGCTACATCCACCTGGCTTCTTCTGTTGATATTAACCTCCTGGGATGCGTACCCCACAAAGGAAAATATTAGTAGGTTGTTCTCTTCGGGTACATCCAGGCGGTAGTTGCCCTCAATATCAGTAACCGTACCCAAAGCAGTACCCTTTACTAGAATATTCACTCCCGGCAGAGGTTCGTTACTTTCAGCTTCTGTTACCTGGCCCTTCACCAGCGCGGAAGGCTGTTCGGTTACCCGCTGCTCCGGTTTAGCTTTTCGCTTAATGGCTTTGACCAGTAGGCTACGGTTGATTTGCTTAAAGGCCAAGTTGGTTTGGCGGGATACATCCAGCAGAATATCGCGTACGGACATATTTTCTGCCCGAAGGTTGACCTTACTTTCTAAGGATATCTTTTCCTCGTTGTAAGCAAAGCGGAATTCTGTTAATCGTTCAATTACGGAAAATGCTTCGGCCAACGTTTGGTTCTCGAGGCTCAGGCTAATTTTTACCTCGCTCACTTTTTGGGCTACCACTTTATCCGCCAGCAGGCTGGAATGTAGTAGGCATAGCATCAGGAAGCCGGTTAGGGTATGTCGGGTCCACATAAGCAGACTTGGAATAATTTTCATTATTTTGCAATCGTTTTAATGGTTCGCAATCTGTTAAAACTGAAAGGGTAAGGAAGTGCGTCCGTATCTAGTCCATACGGTCGGCTTCCTGCTCTTAACTTTCGCCGTTAAGATGGGCTCAAAGGTTCTTCATAGGCAATACTATATTTAAGGAGTGCATCCGGCTCCGCTTAACACGACGGTTCCGTTCTCATATTCATATTCTAGATTATTGATGTAGCCGATAGCGTCTAGTACGTTGAACAGCGTCTCCCGCTGAAACGAACCGGTAAACCGACACGACTCTAGCATTTTATCGTTAAAGCTAATGGTGATGTCGTAGTATCGTTCCAGGGTTTTGGCTACCTGCTTCAGGTCCGCATTCTGAAAAAGAAGCTTTCCTTCCGTCCAGGCCAACTCTTGCGTGACATCTACTGCTGTTTTCTTCCACTGCCGCGAGGATTTATAGTATGTCACCTTTTGGTTGGGCAGTACCACTTCCGGCGATTGGGTAGAAAGCCCGTTTACCGCTACTTTACCGTTAGCTACCACCACTCCGGTTAGGGTATCTTCGGGGTAGGCATTTACCGAGAACGAGGTGCCCAGCACCCGAACGTCTACCTCGGACGTACGGACTAAAAAGGGGCGATCAGGACGATGCGTCACTTCAAAGTAGGCTTCTCCTTCCAGAAACACTTCCCGCCGCTCAGCCTGAACGAAATTCTCTGCGTAGCGAAGCTTGCTATCCGCATTTAGTTTCACCTTTGTACCATCTATTAGAGTAAACGTGGCAATCTGACTGCGGACGCTACGCTTTTCAACCCACTC
>CAKZPJ010000729.1 GCA_937138955.1 uncultured Flammeovirgaceae bacterium
GCCGAGTTTCTTACAAATTTACGTCGGTTCATCGTCAGGTTCTTGTTCATATTTTTGTTATTTAATTGTTTGGGCGTATTGCACCGCGTCCACGGTGGATACGCCCTTCCTTACATTTTATTTATATATCTTCTACAAAATTTATCCAGTACTTATCTTTAACTTCTTCGGGGGGTGCCTGTTGGGGCCTCACTAGACGGATACCTACCCAGCGGGCGTTGGTAAGCCACCAGCGGCTCTTGGGTATTTGGGGGTCGTGTATCTTCCAATTAGGATTAGACCCCAGCCGAGCAGCCGAGCGTAACATCTCAGGATCATCGTCGTAAGTTCCTCCTCTTGCTGCTCGCGGATATAGTTCGGTAGGTTCATTCCAAGGGTTCCTAGAAGTGGCCTGATCTAAACTAGCGTAGTAAGCGGGGTTGTACTGATCTAGCGTCCATTCCGCAATATTACCGTGCATATCGTACAGTCCCCAGGGGTTGGGCTTTTTCAAACCCATTTTCTCATAACCACCGTCGGTGTTACCGTAGTGCCAAGCGTATTCATCTAATTGGGAAATATCATCACCAAAGGAGTAGGCGGTGGTTGTTCCGGCTCGGCAAGCATATTCCCATTCAGCTTCGGTAGGTAAGCGATAGTAATGTCCAGTTTTAGCACTGAGCCACTTACAAAACTGACTAGCGGCGTATTGGGTCATACAAATAGCCGGGTAGCCGTACTTACCCATATTAAAACTCATATCTAAATAGGGTGGGGTAGGCCGAGATACAGCATCTACACTGGGAATTTTGGCAGCATCTAGTCCACCGTTCTCTTCTGCGTAGCGCTTCTCTAGTTCCTGAAACATAAACACCTCGTAGATGTCCCAAGAAATTTCGTATTTCCCCATCCAGAACGGATCAACGGTAATCTCTACCTGAGGACCTTCGTCATCGTTTCGGTTTGGTTCAGAATCCGGGCTCCCCATCATAAAATTCCCGCCCGGAATGGGGAGCATTTCGTACGAAAAGTTTGTACCTGGCACTGTTTCGGAATATGCCTCGAAAGCGTCAGTAGTATTTTGCTTAAAAATATGGCCTTGGGTAGCAATCAGCAATATGCTACCGACGGTAAGAATCTGATTAAATGAATTGAGACGAAATGAACGTAGGTTCTGAAGGGTAGTGATGAGAAGGTTGTAAATGCGCATCCGTAGTAAAAAATTCTAGAAAAATTTTAGAAGCAGCAATTGCTTACTGCCAGCTACTAATTTATAAATTTTTCCTGACTATTGCAGAACTGAGCTAGCGAAGCGTAATTTGTATAGTTTGGGCGGGTTGCTGCACCGAAACTTTCGCATCTTCAAACGAAGGTGGGGCCATTGTTCCGCGGGCATTATTAGAAAAGCCATAATCCTCCTTGGGTATACCCATGAAATTAGTATCCAGTTTGCCATTACCGTTCTTATCATGGTAAACCGCTACAGCGTAGTTTCCTGCTGGTATAGAGAAGGAAGCCTTCACTGCTTTAGCTTGATCCAGCGGAATACTTTTCTGATAAGAGCCCACGTTAGGGAAGTCATCTTTGGCGTTAAAGACCGCTACCTGAACCTGCCCATCGTAGGAGCTCACCCCCAATACTTCAATAGTCAGTTCTTGATCTACCATATTATTGAGCTGACTTGTGAGGGTGAAAAAAGTATGGATTAACAGCAATAATGTCAGCATAAAATTCCGAAGTTAATGCACTTATTCTGTAGCGTGCCACATGCTTAACGAAGAAATTACATCACTGTTATTGCTTGCTATTGATTAATATGGCTTCCGAAGGCTTTCTAAAAAGCAGTTAAACCTTACTGGGTAATTGCCCAAACTTTTCTTTAAAGGTTTTGGTAAAGTATGACATATTGGTATAGCCAACCGAATAGGCAATCTCGGAGACCGTACCCGCGTTATTTTCCAGGAGTCGGCGGGCTTCATTGAGCCGGGTTTCGGCGATTAACTGTTGAGCTGATTTATCAGTAAGTGCTTTAAGCTTTCGGTGCAATTGCGATCGGCTGAACCCGACTGCCCGGGTAATATCATCTACGGCAAACTGCTCATTGTCTAGATTTTCTTTAATCTCCGCCATCACTTTCTGTAGGAACTGATCTTCAATAGAGCTTACGTCGAGATCGTTGACTAACAGCATATCCATTCCTTGAAAATGTTCCCAGATTCGCTTCCGCGCCTCCACTAAGTTGCGTACTCTAAGTAGTAATTCATCCGCATCAAAAGGCTTAATGAGGTAAGCGTCAGCTCCCTGGGTAAACCCTTCCATTTTATTAGTCTGCCCGGCTTTTGCCGTCAGCATCACGATCGGAATATGGCTGGTTTTTGTGTTTCTTTTCAGGGAGTGACAAAGTTCGTAGCCATCTTTCTTAGGCATCATCACATCAGTAATAATAATGTCCGGAATATGCTCAAATGCCATACGCTCTCCCTGAAGACCATTATTAGCCATAATCAGTCGGTAATGGGGCTTCAGAATGCTACCAATATATTCACTAAGATCCTCGTTATCCTCTACGATCAAAACCAGGGAGGTTTCTTTATTATTTGTACTGGCGATTGGTTTTATACCCTTGGCGGTTTCAGTTACGGTTCGAGTATTTGCTTTACCTAGTATCCTTTCTGGGTAATCATCGGTGACATTTACCGAAATGGACTTGGGTAAGTGCTGAAGGGTAGTTGGCAAGTTGATCTTAAAGCAAGTGCCTACTCCTTTAGTGCTTCTCACTTCAATTTGACCCTGATGAAGATCGACTAGTTCTTTCGTTAAAGCTAATCCAATCCCTGAACCTCGTATCTCTGATCCCTCGGCCCGGTAGAAGCGTTCGAAAATCCGTGTGATATCCTCTTTTTCTATACCAGCTCCGGTATCAGAAACCTCTAAGATCAAATGACTGTCGTTATTGGATACTTTCACGGTAACGATTCCACCCTCGGGAGTATATTTAAATGCGTTGGATAAAACGTTAGTGATGATCTTTTCAAGCTTGTCTTGGTCAAAGTAGGCATTATCAATCTCGCTAGGGAAGTGAGCTGTCAGGCGAATACTTTTTTGTTCCGCAATACTTTCGAAGGAATAGACGGTAGAGCGTAAAAACTTTATCATACCACCCTGCATCAGCGTTAGGCTCACTTTTCCGTGCTCTATTTTGGATAAGTCCAGTAACTGATCGACCAATGTTTGTAGTCGAAAAGCATTTTTCTTGATGGTATTGTATTCCTTTTGGCTTAAACTGACTTCGTCTTTTTCAGAATCTTCGGTTTTACTCTTTTTTTCAGCTTCAGACAGTGGGCCGGAGATAAGAGTAAGTGGGGTTCTGAATTCGTGACTAATATTGGCAAAGAAGCGGCTTTTTACTGCATCAATCTCCTGAATGCGCTGCATCTCAGCAACCGAACGTTCGGCCGTAAGTTTTTCTTCGTAAGCTAATTGGGTGAGTCGTTGTTGACGATAAGCGATGCCAAATGAATAAATGATGATTTGCAGGAACATTCCCCACGCAAACGGATCTACCGGAGGAACAATGATTCCTTCGATCCATAGTCCACCGACAATAAAAGCTAATGAAATGATAATAGCGCCAAATCCGAAATAGCGGGCAAACGGATCTTTCTTCAACGAAAGTATGATTGAAATTACTAACGAGATAAGGGCGTAGACTATAATCATTTTATAGTGAATCCCGACCTTGATCATAACGGGCTTGATATCAAAAAAAATTACGTAAAACACTGTTCCTGCAATCTGTAAGCATACCGCGGTTGCTAACATGAGTATGAACTTGTCTAATATCGGAAACTTCTGCTTCGAATTGATAAAGGAACGCCCGAAGAACCAGAATGAATAGAGTATTCCGTTGGCAATGATCATCCACAGTGGAAACCGGTAGCTGGCGATGCTCCCCAATATTAACCCGACAGTCATCGCCTGGGTAAGCATACAAAACAGCAACCATACTGAGAACCAGAAAAAGATACGCTGTTTCAGGTATAAAAACTGAAGTAGGTGGTAGACAAAAATGATGAAGGTAACCCCAAACATGAAAATATTGAATGAGGTATTAAATTCAAAAAGCGGGTGGTAGTGTTGATGATCAGGATCACGCAAACTCAGATTCAAGAATGGCGGATATCCCAAGCTATTTCCTTCTACTCTTATAATCAGACTAATTGGTTCGTTTAAGGGAAGACCACCGATATTTACCCGGTTTAGAAACCACTTATCCGGGAAATCTTTTTCTTGTGCTGAATACTCTACGCCTGACCTTCGGTGAAATACTAGACGGTTATCCGAATAAGCGTAGACATCTACCTTACCATTACCCAACCCCCAGGCCGGAAGTCCAAACTTCTTATCCTCCAAGTGCAATGTCCAGTCGGTCAAACTATCTGAGATTTGCAGTATCAGCTTGGCCCAATACGTTGTGCGGGGATTGAGAAACCGGGAAAAACTACTTCGCTTTACAAAAACTAACGACGAGTCGGATAATACTTGTTCCGGCGTAAACGTATCGTTTGAATCAGCGACAATCCCATACTTGCCAGCGAGATCGTGTACCGGATACTCGGTTTTGATATCGTAGATGGGTTGACTCCATCCGTACAAGCATGGTAGAGAAAAAAGCAGTAGCACGAACGTTCGGTACATCATAAATTTGGCACTTGACACTGGAAGTAGGCCGACACCGGCCATCATTAGCATATCGGTCAATCATTATCTAGTCTGACCTTTACTAATATTGAAAAGTTACGCTTTTCAAAATAACACTATTGTTGCAAACTGTGCTACTATTGTTGCAACGTGCTGATAATAAGATAAATCAGTCAGTAATTGCAACTTCAATAGTAACCCTACTTAGTGTTTCCCCCTAGATTTGCTGAAAACTAAAACACATATCTTATGAAAACGAAAAACACACTTTGGGTATTGGGTCATCAGATCACCCCATCAATGACTTCCGCCAACTTTGATCTGGTACACATTGAGACCCCCCCTCACACTCCGGGTCCGCCTCCACACACGCATCAAAAGTACACTGAGTTCTTTCTGGTAACGGAAGGGGAAGCCGAGTTTATGCTTAACGGAGAAAGGAAAGTGCTGAAAGCCGGTTCATCGGTCGATATCCCTCCGGGAAGCGCACACACCTACCGTAATAGTAGTGATCAGCCCTGTAAAATGATCAATATCCACAGTCCCAAAGGATTTATGGAGTTCTTCCGAACGGTAGGGGTTTCGGAGGGAGAAGATCAAGCCAAGGAAAGCTCAGTGTCTCAGCAAGCCATTGAGAAGGTCATGAAAGTATCTTCGCAGTTTGATATTGAATATCAGCAAGCGGAAGTTTAGTAAAATTATCTAATCAAAAAACACAACATATTATGAAAAATAACAAAAACTACCGATGGACAGCGATACTGTTAATTACGTGTACCTTGGTCAACTTCGGTTGTGAAGAAGAGGATGAAGGAGCAACTAAAATGGTCTGGGAGCAGGAAGTTGAGCAAGCTAAAGCGGCAACCATGAAGTACACCGATTTTGATTTGGCCGAATCGGAAGGCTTTATTGATGTTTCCGGCTACGTACCGCAAATGGGACATCACTACTTACTACCCGCGCGGGTAGATGGTACGTTTGAACTGGAAAAGCCAGAAATCTTACTGTACGTTCCCGATGCTGATGGCAACATGGAATTTATTGGAATAGAATATGCCATCCAGGTAGAGGATGCGAACAATCCGGGTACACCACCCGAGGGCTTTACCGGTTCGGATGATGAGTGGCATTTTAGAGAAGATCTGGCGCAGTGGCAACTGCACGTATGGACGGTGAAACCAAATACTGACGGAATTTTCGCCCCGCTAAACCCCGCCATTACTTTCAACTAGGTTTTCACAAAAAGGATCAGAAAGCCGGGCTGATTCCAGTCCGGTTTTTTGTTGTATAATATAGTATCTGTGGAAGTTCCATTTTCGAAGTCTCAGTAACTCAGTGTTAGAAGAATCAGCCTCCTTCTAAAATAGGAAGAGGTATAACCGTTTACGACAACTCTACCGTCTTACCCGTTTTGAATGACTCATCAGCAGCTAACACTACCCGTAAACTGTTAATCGCATCTTGGTGATGCTGCGATAGATCCATATCCTCACTAATAGCTCGGTAGAATAGTTCCTGTTCTCGGTCACACAGGCCTTGATGGTCGGGTTCATCAGCCGTGCTTACTATCTCGTCCTTCTTAGTGAACTGTCCGTTTTCGTCGCGGTCGGCATGGTGTACTTTCAGCGCATTGGTTTTGGAGTGGGCGTCTACATCGTCGGAAGCACTCTGCGATTCCATGATACTGACGCAGCCTTTGGGACCAATCACATCCTTTACAAAAAAGGCAGTTTCGCTCATCATGGGGCCCCAACCCGCTTCGTACCAACCAACCGAACCATCGTCAAAGGTCACTTGAAGGTGACCGTAGTTATACATATCCGAAGCAACTTCATCGGTCAGT
>CAKZPJ010000730.1 GCA_937138955.1 uncultured Flammeovirgaceae bacterium
GTTTTGGTGCGTTTATGCCAGTTTATGAAATTATTCCTTACAATGATTTAGTTGCTTTAGAAACGGCTTTACAAGACCCCAACGTAGCGGGATTTATGGTCGAGCCTATTCAGGGTGAAGCTGGAGTAGTGGTGCCGGATGCCGGTTATTTGAAGCAAGCCTACGAGCTCTGCCAGAAGCACAACGTCCTGTTTATTGCCGATGAGGTGCAAACGGGTATTGCCCGCACCGGAAAACTGTACGCTTGCCAACACGAAGGTTTTCAACCCGACATTCTGATTTTAGGAAAAGCACTGTCAGGCGGAGTATTTCCAGTATCAGCCGTACTAGCTCGCGACGAAATTATGCTCACCATTAAGCCCGGTGAACACGGTTCTACTTTTGGAGGCAATCCGCTAGCGTGCGAAGTGGCAATGGCCGCCCTCCAAGTAGTTACAGATGAGAATTTAGCCGATAAGGCTGAGCAATTCGGTCAAATTTTTAGGGAACGAATGCAGCAATTAGCTGAGAAGCACAGCCTGGTAAATTTAGTTCGGGGGAAAGGGTTGTTAAACGCAGTGGTCATCAACGATGATCCTGAGAGTGAAACTGCCTGGAATATTTGTCTGAAGCTGAAAGAAAACGGACTACTAGCTAAACCTACCCACGGTAATATTATCCGCTTTGCACCTCCTTTAGTAATTACTGAAGAACAATTGCACGAATGCTGCGATATTATTGAGCAAACGATCAACGAATTTTAAACAGTTCGTTTCAGAAGATGTTGATAGATAGCGACCTAACAACTGTCGCTATTTTTTATCTACATACGTTATTCCGTTGGCATCAGTTAATCATCAAGTTACCACCATCACTTTCCTAAAGTTTAAGGGAATAAAACGAAAATGGTGGGCCATGCGTCAAATGCAAGCCGCCAATCGTATTCTCAAATCAGTATCAGGGCTTTATTTTTATAAACTACTAGGAAGCGGAAGCGGCAATGGGTTTAGCGTTGTTCCCGATACCAGCACTTACGCTTTGCTGTCGGTATGGGAAGACCAAGCGTGTGCTGAAGCCTTTTTTAAGCATCATCCATATAGTCATCAAGTTTTTATTAATACAATTCAGCGCTGGACTGTTTTCCTTAATGCAACAAAAGTAAGAGGCACTTGGCAAAAGCAGCAACCGTTTTCGGTACGGCAACCGATGTTTTCTGATAGACCATTAGCAGTGGTTACCCGAGCTACTATTCATCCTAAAAAGCTATTGAGTTTCTGGAAAAATGTTCCAAAGGTTAGTGACCGACTAGGGCAACACCAAGCAGGTTTATTATTCTCGAAAGGGATTGGTGAGCTTCCGTTGATACAGCAGGCCACGTTCAGTCTGTGGAAAAGTCGAGATGCAATGGTAGAGTACGCGTATCGTAGTGCCAAACACCGGGAGATGATTAAAAAGACGAGACAGCTAGGTTGGTACCGAGAGGAACTATTTGCTGAATTCTCTATCATTAAAGTTAACGGCTATTGGCCGGATATACCCGATCTTTTGCCTTACCTCCAAGACCAACTATCAGGTCGCAGTGCCTAAAGCGATTGGTAAAAGGTATTTTATTATCTTGTTAAGAAATCCTACAGTCACTCTACCTATGCTACAGCACCTTTCTGAAACATTTGAGTACGTATCGCAGCATATTAATGAGCAACCCGAAATAGGTATTATTTTGGGAACCGGATTAGGTCGATTAGCCGGAGAAATTAAGGCCGATCATATCTTTTCCTACGCAGATATTCCTCATTTTCCGGTGAGCACGGTAGAAACGCATTCGGGAAAACTGATTTGCGGTACGCTGGGCGGTAAACGTGTACTGGCTATGCAAGGGCGCTTTCACCACTACGAAGGCTACAGTATGCAGCAGATTACCTATCCGGTTCGGCTGATGCAGCGTTTGGGGGTAAAAACGCTATACGTATCAAATGTAGCCGGAGCGATGAACCTCTCCTACGGGAAAGGTGATTTAGTCCTGATTGATGATCATATCAATTTACAAATCGCTAATCCGCTAACTGGTTCTAATTGGGATGATTTCGGTCCTCGCTTCCCCGACATGAGTGAACCTTACGATCAAGAAATGATTCATGCTGGTTGGCGAATTGCGAAGGAAGAAGGTTACCGAATTCACAAAGGAGTGTATGTTGCCGTACCCGGTCCGAACCTGGAAACCCGGGCTGAGTATCGTTTTCTACGTACTATTGGGGCTGACTTGGTAGGCATGTCAACCGTACCCGAAGTAATTGTCGCTAAACATCAGGGGATGAAGGTTTTTGCCGTTTCTATTATCACCGATATTGGCGACCCGGATAAATTAGAACCAGTAAGTGTACAAGAAATTATTCAAATTGCCGGAGAAGCCGAACCTAAATTAACCCGATTGGTATACCGCATGATTGGCGAACATAACTTCTAGCGCGCAACCATAACTTCCCGCTGTTGTAAACGCACCAGAAAGAATAAAGGGACTACCGCTATTACTGTAATTACTAAACACAGCAGTATCAGTATTGACATAGGAAAGTCAAGATCTAGCATAATGCCGAGTAATACTGGAGACAGAGCACTGGAAAAAACCATCATAGCACTAGCGACCGAGCGAATGGTTCCCAATGATGCTACGCCGTATAGTTCGGCCCACATAGCGTTGGTTAGTACCGAGGCACTTCCACCAGTAAACCCAGCCAATACCATGTACAGCAGAGCAACCCACGGACTGTCTAAAAATGCTAGCGCAATTAACCCAAATCCAATGGGCAACAAATAAAATGGGAGTAGCTGAATAGCATTCCAGCGATCAATTAGCCAGCCCACGATTACTGCAGCTACTACAGTAGCTGCGGCATAACCGGTAAAAGAAGTAGCGTACCAAGTCAGGCTCCAGCCTTTAGCTTCTACCAGTGCCACCTGATGAAAGAAAATTCCTGTATTAACGAAGGCCGGAGTAAGCACCGCCGGAGCTACCAAGTAAAACCGAACGTCTTTCAGCACTTCTTTCATCCGCCAACTTTTAAGCGGTACAGCAGCACTAGAAGTAGCCCGCTTCATATCTAGCAGCCAGGACGTGTGCCGTTGCTGATGACCCCGAAGTAGTCCGATCATTGTTGGTAATACTACCAATAGACCAAGAGAGCTTACAACCAACCAAGTGTTGCGCCAACCCACTGCGTGCATCGCGGCTACACCTAAAACCGGAAAAATAGCTTCACTCAGCGGAAAACCCATCGTAGCAATACTAGATGCTTTTCCGCGCTGAGCGTCGAAGTAGCGAGCCATACTCGTCATAGAAGTATGCGTCATTAATCCTTGGCAAGACAGGCGCAATCCATAAATTCCTACCCCTAACCAAAGTACAGTCGGAGATAAGGCAAACAGAGAGCTAGCGATTATAAATCCGATACAAACCCCGACAGTGTAGGTGATTAGCTGAGTTCGGTCGAGATAGCGTCCTACAAAAATTAATGTAGCGGCACTACTAAGAGTGGCTAGTGAATAGATCAATCCGAAACTACCGTGTGATAGAGCAAAAGTCGTTCGGATTTCTTCACTGAATAAGGAGATAAAGAATGTTTGGCCGAAGCCTGAGAAAAAGGTAAAGAACAAGCCGAATAGCAAAAATTGAGCGTTCTGCTTAAAAAATTGGTAGTAATTCATACCTTCAACAATATCAAATCGCCCAGTGGTGGCTTGATGCAAACTTATTCATAACCATTCAATAACACTAAACTAACCCGTCGTTTGCTACTGGATTTTTTTTCGTTTGTGGTTGAGCAGCGTGCCGAAATTCTTCACCAAACCTACGAACATCTTTGGATTACGATGATTGCGCTCGCCATTGCTACGGTTATCGGAATCAGTATTGGTATTTTACTCACTCGCTACGAAGCGGCAGCTCAACCTATTCTTGGGTTTGTTAATATTGTTCAGACTATTCCCAGCATCGCACTGCTAGGGTTTATGCTACCGTTCTTCGGCATTGGAGTGGTTCCGGCTATTATCGCACTATTTCTGTACGCGCTATTACCCATTGTTCGTAATACCTACACCGGTATTCAGGGAGTGAATGCGGCTATTAAGGAGGCTGCATTGGGTATGGGTATGACGAATCAGCAGATTTTACGAATGGTAGAATTACCTCTCGCTGCTCCCATTATTTTCGCTGGAGTGCGTACCGCGATGGTTATCAATATTGGGGTAGCTACGCTTTGCGCCCTCATTGCGGCTGGTGGACTAGGTGAATTCATCTTTCGGGGCATTGCGGTGAACAACACCTATATGATTTTGGCTGGAGCCATTCCTGCTTCGCTGCTGGCTATTGTACTTGATACTTTATTAAGCTTTATTCAGCGTCATATTCAAAAGTTACTGAAGCCATTAGCCATTGGTTTTACTATTCTGTGTGTAGGGCTCATCGGACAAGCAGTATGGTCCAAAGCTGATGAAAACATGTCATCGCTAGTGGCGGGATTCAACTCTGAGTTTATGGAGCGAGCCGATGGGTACCCCGGCTTACAGCAGAAATATGGGTTCTCTATGGAAGCTATGGAAATGGAAATTGGTCTGATGTACGAAGCATTAAACCAGGAAAAAGTAGACGTAATCAGCGGTTTCTCTACCGACGGACGTATTGCGGCTTATAATCTGCGGGTACTGGAAGATGATTTGCAGTACTTCCCCCCCTACTACGCAGCCCCGCTCGCCCGCCAAGAAACACTCAGCCAATTCCCTCAACTGCAATCACTTTTTCAGCAACTCGCCGGAAAAATCAGTGAAGCAGCTATGATGCGAATGAATTTTGAGGTAGATCAAGATAAACGATCACCGCGGGCAGTAGCTCAAGAATTTTTAAATGACCAAGGGTTTGCGACAGTTGACAAAAAAGATGGCAGTCCTGATCTGGTTATTGGCTCCAAAGCGTTTACTGAGAATTTTATTCTAGCTGAATTATTTACCCTGCTAATTGAGGGGCAAACTAATTTAACCGTAGAACTCAAGCAAGGCTTCGGGGGAACCAAACTACTCATGGACGCTATCATTAACGGCTACGTAGATATCTACCCCGAGTATACCGGAACTGTTTTACTGGTATTGCTAAAACCAGCAGCTTCTACCGTAGACAGTTTAGTGCAAAACAAAGACTGGGTGTATGATTACGTACAAAAGGAGGTGCAACAACAGTACGACCTTACGTGGTTGCCACCCTTAGGCTTTAACAATACTACGGCTCTGATGATGCGTAAAAACCAAGCTCAAAAATTGAAATTAAAGAGCATCTCTGATTTAAAGGAACACCTTGACAATGAACAATGAATTGTTAGCAGTGTACAATTAATAATTACTGCTATTATCGCCCCCATTATTAGTAAATTATTCGGTTCTGAAAGGTATATTGTACGACCAGAAACTGAGATATCAAAGAGTATTGCACACGGTACATTACTAATTGTTCAGTACAGTTCTTCGTATTTCTCAGCTATATAAGCCACTGATTCTTTGAGCTCAGCAATTTCGTCAGCACACATGCTCTTGTAGGGTTCTTCCATCTCTGCTATATTTATTAACCCTTGCACTCGACTTATAGAGTTTAGAAATCGCTGATGGTGTAAATCGTGTACAATACCATCGTGTAACTGCTTGTAGTCGATAGTTTTGTTAACGTAATTATTGTAGACGTAATAGAGATAGGCACTCACTACTGCAAACAAAGCAAGGCTGATTAAAACATCTATCCACCACGGGGGTTCAGCCTCAGTTAGTGGCAAAGTATTCCACGTTAAAAATATACCGAATAATAAAGAAGCCAATACAATAATTTGGGTAGCAAAGTCTCTTCGAGGTGTTGATAAAAACCAAGCAGAAGACAACATAACCAGTGCGAAATTCAAACCGAAAGTCCAAATGAATACGTAGAGTTGATCGTAAAATGGAAACTCAATGTCCCTGGGTATAAACCGCCAAGAGAATAAAACCAAAGGCAACATCAATACAATAATTAAACTCACCAACTTACGCCGATCTCTTAGAGTATACCGGAATGTCTTGAGTGTTGATTCTACCTGTTTCTTCTCTAATATCTTCATTGTGCTATTTTACCGCCATTCAGCCATTTACATAACTCTGCTGAAGGTATAGCACCAATACTCCGCCAAATCTTATTAGGAAGGAAGCATCTTTATACTAAATCATACACTGTCAAAACTCATAACTCACGAAAAAAAAGACATTTTCCTCTAATTTCTTACATGGTAATTTATTCCTCAACATAAACTTAATATTATTAATTTTTTTACTCGAAACTTTATACAATCCAAATAAGCCTTTATTCCCGCTTTACCCGCCGCGAAAAGATTAATTACAATATTGATAGTTTATTATTTTTATACGGTAAAATTTTTTTATTTTTTTCTTATAATAAGATGATTTTTACAAATTTTACTACGTATATTTTATTTTACTTATCTCGCGCATGGTCTCAAAACCAGTGACTTAGTTTTATTCTTATATTTTCTAAGAAACCTTTTTTTGTAACTTTTTATTCTTTTTTCAATTTTTTATCACAGTAAAAATTAATTATATATTAAAAATAAAAGGAATAGTTATATTTGTAATGTAGTTGATCAACTTTTCTTACATCACTTTGGTGTATTTTATTTTATTACTCACCTAAATTATTTTTACTATGAGAACTATCATTGCAAAAACTGTTAAACTTTCCTTCGCTTTCGCTATTCTTGCAGCAACCTTGTTTAGCTGTAGCGAAGAGGCTATTAGTCCTGATGAAGTGGCAACACATCCTGCTCCTGGCAAGATTAAAACTGTGCCTAGATAACAAGCCTTAAAAAGTTTAGACTTTACCGAAGTGCATACCTTTGTCAAAGGTGTGCACTTTCTGCTTTGCACAACCTTTTTCATTCTAAATAGCTGCTAAGACTTGTTTTTTCTTGAATGTTCTGTTACACCGAATCATTCCCATTCGTCTACTGAATTTTCTTGGGTGAACTGCTAAATTTGCGTAGTTTGAGCTTTTAAATTACTACGCTATGATCCAAGTTGCTTTAGCTTCTTACGGTATGTCCGGGAAGGTTTTTCATGCCCCGCTGGTTGTTACCCATCCTGATTTTCAGTTATATAAAGTACTAGAACGGCACCGAGATGATGCAATAGCCGATTATCCCAGCGTTACCACCGTTCGGCAGTTTGACGATCTATTGGCTGATGAGAATGTGGATTTGATCGTGGTCAATACCCCTAATGCCCATCATTTTACTATGACAAAGGCGGCGTTAGAAGCCGGAAAGCATGTGATAGTGGAAAAGCCGTTTACCAATACTGTAAGCGAAGCTGAGGAACTCATTGCTTTAGCAAAACAGAATAACCGAGTTTTTACCGTATTTCAGAATAGAAGACTAGATAGTGATTTCTTAACTGTGCAGAAGGTGTTGAGTGAGCAGTTATGCGGACGAGTAGTAGAGTTCGAAGCTCACTACGATCGCTACCGTAACTACATTCAGCCTGATACCTGGAAAGAGGAAAGCGGCCCCGGCTCAGGTATTCTTTACAATTTGGGGTCGCATATGATTGACCAGGCACTGGTACTGTTCGGAATGCCTGAAACGCTGTTTGCCAAACTTAGTATTCAACGGGCTGGAGGGAAAGCTCCTGATGCGTATCATATCATCTTGAGCTACTCTGATAAGCAGGTGACGCTGAAGTCAAGCTATTTAGTACGCGATGAAGGGCCTCGCTACAAAATTCTGGGTGATCTGGGCACCTTCACTAAATACGGCTTAGATTCTCAAGAAGATGACTTAAAAGCGGGAAAAATGCCTAATGAGCCTAGCTGGGGTACTGAATCTGAAGAAATTTGGGGAACCCTAAATACTGAGCTAAATGGTTTACCCTTCCAAGGAAAAGTAGCTTCCGAAGAAGGAAACTATTTAGCTTTTTATGAAAACCTTTCCCAGGCAATTTCTGGGCAATCAGCCCTACTGGTTCCCCCAGAAGAAGCCAAGCAAGTAATTCATCTAATTGAACTAGCCTATCAAAGCAATGAAAGTGGGCAAGAGTTGAAAGTTTGACCGAAGATCGGATCCCAGACAGCCTGCCCCAGCGAATGCAGGGGTTCCGGGGGAAGACAAAAGTTTATGAGTTAAGCTTTAGGTATCCGTACTATTGTACCTATTTTTTTCCTTCACCTTCCCCCAGCGATCTTCCGATTTTATTATTCTATCTTCTATTTTTAGCATAATAACTACTTCTCATATCTCATATTTCTCATTTCTTCTCTTCTTGAGAATCATTGCTTTTAATTTTGGAAGTATTGCTTATTTACTACCTTTGCGCATCATTTCTCAATTATGGTTACACTACGGCTCAGCGAGCGTTACTTTACTCGCGACCCTCAGCACACAGAGTTAGGCTCAAAAATTATCAGTCAGAGCATTAAGATGATTGATGAACTGGGGTTTGAACAATTCACATTTAAAAAGCTAGCTACCGAAATTCAGTCTACAGAAGCGTCGGTTTATCGCTACTTCGAGAATAAACATAAGCTACTTATCTACTTAATTGCTTGGTACTGGAAGTGGATGGAGTACTTAATTGACTACCAGACCAATCATCTGACTGATTCAGAAGAAAAACTCAAAACAGCCCTCAAAGCAATATGCGATGAAGCCGAATTTGATCCCGCCTTCGCTGATATTGACGAAACTGCTCTCTATCGGATTGTAGTTTCTGAGTCGAACAAAACCTACTTGACAAAGCAAGTAGACGAAGATAATAAAGAAGGGTTGTTTAGGGGCTACAAAGATTTATGCAAACGAATTGCGACTATTGCCAAGGAAGTGAACCCTAAGTATCCTTACCCTCACGCCCTGATCAGTACGGTGTTGGAAACTTCGCACCAACAGGCTTTCTTCGCACTGCATCTACCATCTCTTACCGAAGTGAAAAGAGACGAGGCTGACTTACACAAACAGGTATATAAGTACGTAGAAAACTTAGTTTTTGCCGCGCTTCGCCAGTAAAAGCTCTTAGTAATAAGCTTTATTGATAAGTAATAGCTGTGCCACTGGCGGTTACCATCAGCATGCTAGATTCTTTACCTACGGTTTCGTAATCCAGGTCAACCCCTATAACGGCGTTAGCTCCTAGCTTCTCCGCTTCTTCCTGCATCTCGCGTAGGGCAATTTCTTTAGCGTTTCGTAAAGCTCGTTCGTAGGAACCCGAACGACCGCCAACAATATCTCGAATACCGGCGAAGAAATCGCGGAACACATTGGCTCCAATAATAGCCTCCCCAGATACTAATCCAAGGTGCTCGGTAACTGTTTTGTCTTGTAAGGTGGAAGTGGTGGTAATCAGCATAGTGTCAATGAATAGTATCTACTTGTTTATACTTGCTGGAAATATTATTGTTCCAATTTATTTGAATTGTATCATCGGCAATAAGTTCAATAACTCCGGTAATCGCTTCAGCCAATGTGTCCTTCGTCAACTTCTCTATTATGCCATCTCTGTAAACTCTCACTTGCCGATTAGTTAGTGTTACTTGTAGCGGTCTGATAAGATGAACACCGTTTTTATAATTGCTAATATATCCGCTGGAGTCATTCTGAATCTTAGAAGCTGTTTGAGTTATATTTTTTGATTTATTAGGAGAGGTTTTTTTGTCAATCTAGGCTCTTTTT